>NZ_JBEYWO010000013.1:0-231890 GCF_040644455.1 Streptomyces sp. NPDC046977 | reverse complement strand
CCTTGTGGGCCAGGTCGTTGCCGACGGGTGTGGGGCTGACGCCGCGCGGCAGCCGTAGGAACAGGGGCCTGCCGACCTGCCGTTCGAGGCTGCGGCTCCGGGCCGATCCGACACCGTACGGAGACTCCGTGAAAGACAAGACCAGCCCCGCGGCGGCCGCACAGCCGACCGCCGTCGCCGCCGTACCCGTCCTCACTTCGGCGGCCCCCAACACCGGCCCCGCCGCGGGCAACAACAACGTCGTCCTCACCGGCAGCGGCTTCACCGGAGTGACCGCCGTCAAGTTCGGCACCACCGCGGCAGTGGGCTACACGGTCAACTCGGCCACCCAGATCACCGCTGTCGCCCCGCCGGGGACGGGTGCCGTCCCGGTCACGGTCTCCACGCCGGGCGGCACCAGCAACTCGGTGACGTACACCTATACGGCGCAGCCCTCCCTCGTCTCCGTTTCCCCGCCCCAGGGACCGACCGCCGGCGGGACGACGGTCATCCTCACGGGATCGGGGCTCACCGGGGCGACGGCGGTCAGGTTCGGCAGCACTGCCGCGACGTCGTACACGGTCAACTCGGCCACGCAGATCACCGCGGTGGTCCCGGCGGGGACGGGGGCGGTCCCGGTCACGGTCACCACACCCGGCGGCACCAGCAACGCGGTCTCCTTCTTCTACCTCGGCGCGCCTGCCCTCGCCTCCCTTTCACCGAACCAAGGGCCGGCCGCCGGCGGCACGACGGTCACCCTCACCGGCACCGACCTCAGCGGGGCCACGGCGGTCAGGTTCGGCAGCACTCCTGCCACCAGCTACACCGTCGACTCCCCGACACAGATCACCGCGGTCGCGCCGCCGGGAACGGGCAGCGTCCCCGTCACCGTCACCACGCCGGGTGGCACCAGCAACTCCCTCGTGTACAGCTACGTGGGATCCCCGGTCCTCACCCTCCTCTCCCCCACCCAGGGACCGACCGATGCGGGATCCGGGGTCACCCTCACCGGCACGGGGCTGACCACCACGACCGCGGTCCACTTCGGCGCGGCGTCCGCGGCATTCACCGTGCTGTCCGACACCGCGGTCGCGGCGGTCGCCCCGGCCGGTCCCCCGGGCGCCGTCTCCGTCAACGTCACCACTCCGGGCGGCACGAGCAACTCGCTGACGTACACACGTGTCGCACCTCCCGTCATCTAGCGGCGACCGAAAATCCCGGGGCAGACCCCCGCTCGCTCCACGTGCGGGAGCTGTATGACCCACGTAACGTGACGCTCCATGACCAACTGCAGGATTCACGCCTGTAGTCGAACAAGGAGCCTATTACGTGAAAAGCTGGTGCAAACGAAGGACGTGGAGTGCCGGGGCTTTCGCGGCGATAGCCGCCGTTGTGGGTACCGCGTCGCCAGCGGCCGCGGCCGTCCAGTCGACGACGACGCTCCAGGTGCCGTCCGCGACAGCAGCCGCCAGGACGTACGTCCGGCTGACCGCCACGGTGACCTGCACCGGCGACCCCAGCGGCGGCAACGGCCTCGGCGTGACGTTCTTCGACGGCGGGGACATCATGGCGACGGTGCCGGTCGCGGCCGACCGTCGGGCCCTCTACGTGGCCATCTTCAAGACCACCGGCGTGCACAAGATCACGGCCGCGTACAACGGGAACGACAACTGCTTCGCCTCCCACGACGAGAAGACGGTCACGGTGACCGAAGCCCCGTACTGCCCCTGGGGGATCGGCCCGTGCCGGGACGACCACGGCTTCCCGTACTGCCCGCCCCGTCCTTCACCTCCGGTGATCAATCAGCTGACCGGCCCTCGGGACCAGTGCCGGTCCTGGTGAACCAGGTCTGAGGGCGACGGGCCATTGCCTGCTCGGCGGGCAAGGGCTTTGGTCTGCAGTTGTTCGCGCATTGCCGCCTACTACGGGCACAGGTCGGCTCAGGCGGCAATGCGGACGGTCCTGACAACGAACGGGTCACGGACCGCTCAAGATCGCGTGCGACGCGGCTCCGTCTCGAATGATGATCATCATGATGACGCGACCACTGACGAGCCCTGATGTGCACGGTCGCTGGACCGTCACCGCTTTGACCGCCGCGGCACTGCTCTCGGTGACCGGATGCAGCAGCGATACCGGGAAACCGGCTGCTGCTGCTCCGGCTGGGTCGTCCCCCACACCTGGTGCCGGCCGGGACGATCGGGCTGCGCGTGAAGACATGGCCGCGCTGGAGCAGGCGGTACGGGCCTACACCACCGCGTACTTCGAGCCCGACGTCGACACCGGGTACGCGATGTGGTCCAACCGGTGCCGGGTCGCCGGCGGCAAGGACCAGCTCGCCGGGCTCATGGAGCGAGCGGAGTCCATGAATTTCGATCACGTGGTGTACACCGTCGAGCGGTTCTCCGTGGACCGTGTGTCCGGTGCCCACGCGGTCGTGACGTACGGGGTGGGAGACGATCCGAGGTTCGACCTGACGGAGCGGTGGGTCCGCGAGGACGGCGCATGGCACTACGACCACTGCGAGCCCCTTGACGACTACTGACGGGTGCCGCATGCGCCCTGTCGGCGCATCCATTGGATCGACCGGCCCACCTGGAGCCCCGCGGCGCGGAATCGTGCGCCGGCGTTCCGCTCCCTGAACTCCCCGGCCTCCGGGGGATACCTGCGGGTCCCGTCGCCTGAAACGGGCGGCCCGCTCCCGGCCGTGGGACGCGCCGCCTGGTCGTGCGTACGGCGGAGGTTGCGTGCCGACATCCGGGAGCCTCCGGCCACTCTTCCTTTGAGCGCGGATACGGTCGGTCCGTCCGCGGGACCGTCACAGGCTGGGAGGGGGCCGGGATCCCGCCCGGCTGTCCAACGGGTCCCCGACGGACCAGGGCTCCGTGGGCCCCCGCCCATCGGGCTCCCCGCTCCCTCGGCGCTGCGCGCCGCATCCGGCGCGATCAGGCCCACGCGCCGTATTGACAGCCATCTGCAGTGGATCACTAATGGACGCGGCAGTGAATGGATTCATTCGCTCACCGTCTTCAAAGTTGATCGAGTGTCACCGGCCAGATGGGAACGGTCACTTGCACATATCGAGAAAGCCCACGCGCTCAGGGCGGCTCGGACTCACCGCGTTACTGGCGGTGTTGAGCCTCACGGTGCTCACCCTGCTCGGGGCGCAGACATCGGCCGTCGCGCAGGCGCCTGCCGGCGTGGCGCACACGGTCGCGAACACCGCCCGGGACAACGGCCTGTCGACGGAGCCCTCGTGCTCCACGCCGAAGAAGAACGAATTCGCGTGCTTCGCACTGCGCCGCACTGACCTCCCGACCGCCCGCCGGTCGGAGCAGCCCGCCGGATACGGCGCCGGCGACCTGCGCGGCGCCTACGACCTTCCGGCAGCCGGCGGCGCCGGGCAGACGGTCGCCGTGGTCGCCGCGTACGACGACCCCACCGCCGAGCAGGACTTGGCCGTGTACCGGCAGCAGTACGGGCTGCCGGACTGCACGACCGGCAACGGCTGCTTCCGCAAGGTCGACCAGCGCGGCGGCACCGACTACCCCGAGCCCGATCCCGAGTGGGCCGGGGAGATCTCGCTGGACCTGGACATGGTCTCGGCTGTGGCGCCGAACGCGCACATCCTGCTCGTCGAGGCCGACAGCGCCGACCGTGACAACCTCGGGGCGGCCGTCGACCAGGCCGTCGCGCTCGGCGCCAAGGTCGTGTCCAACTCGTACGGCTCCTATTACGACAGCCTCCCCGGGGGCGGTGAGGACCCCGCCGAGACCACCGACACGCACTACAACCACCCCGGTGTGGCCATGGTCGTCGCCGCCGGGGACCTGAACTACGGAGTCCCGTATCCCGCCGCGTCGCCCTACGTCACCTCGGTCGGCGGGACCTCGCTCGCCCGGGACCCGAGCAGTCCCCGCGGCTGGTCGGAATCGGTCTGGAGCAACGGCGACCGGGGCACCGGCTCGGGCTGCTCCGCCTACCAGGCGAAACCGGCCTTCCAGAAGGACACCGGCTGCCCCCGCCGCACCGTCGCGGACGTCTCGGCCGTCGCCGACCCGGCCACCGGTGTGGCGGTCTACCAGAGCTACGGACAGAGCGGCTGGCAGGTCTACGGCGGGACGAGCGCTGCCACGCCGATCATCGCCGGGGTCTACGCGGCGGCCGGAGCGCCGGCGGCCGACAGCTATCCCAACTCCTACCCCTACGCCGCGGCCAGTGGCCTCAACGATGTGACCAGCGGGTCCAACGGCACGTGCGACCCCGCCTATCTGTGCACCGCGGGGCCCGGATTCGACGGGCCGACCGGACTGGGCACGCCCCGGGGCCTGGGCGCCTTCCGCGGTGGGCCGCGCGGGGAGATCTCCGGGACGGTCACGGACGCCGGTACCGGCAAGGCACTCGCCGGGGCCGCGATCTCGGGCGGCGACGTCACCGTGCACTCCGACGCCTCGGGGGCCTACACGCTGTCCCTGCCGGCCGGAACCTACGACATCGGCGTCGAGGCCTTCGGCTACGCGACGGCGTCCACGCCGGACGTCACGATCGCCGACGGGGCCACGCTGACGAGGAACTACGCGCTGTCCGCGGTGCCCAGCCGTACGGTCACGGGGAGGATCACCGACGGTTCCGGGCACGGCTGGCCGCTCTACGCCAGGATCGTCGTGGACGGCTCGCCCGCCGGACCGGTGTGGAGCGACCCCGCGACCGGCGCGTACAGCCTCAAGCTGCCCCAGAATCGTGCGCACACCCTGCGGGTCACGGCGTCCCTTCCCGGCTACGAGGAAGTCACCCGGCACCTGGCGGCGGGCGCGGCGGCGCAGCAGCTCGACATTCCGGTGCCCGCGGACGTCTGGTCGGCCGGCGCCCCGGCCTACGCACCGAAGTTGACGGGCCCGACACAGGAGTTCACCTCGACGGACTCCGCGCCCGAGGGCTGGTCGGTGGTCGACGCCGAGGGGACCCAGGGCGGCTGGGCGTTCGACGACCCGGGAGCGCGGTCCAACACCACCGGCGGCGACGGCGGTTTCGCGGTGGTCGACAGCGACCACTACGGCTATCCGGCCGCGCAGGACTCCAGCCTGGTCAGCCCGCGCTTCGACTTCACCGGCGTCACGGTCCCCGAGCTGGCCTTCGACACCGACCTCAAGCCTTTCTTCGGTCAGACCGCCGACCTCGACGTCAGCACCGACGACGGCGTGACCTGGAAGAACGTCCGCTCGCTGACCACCGACGCGGCCGGCCCGACCCATCTCGACGTGCCCCTGGCCGGGTACGCCGGCGAACCCTCGGTCCGGGTGCGGTTCCACTACACCGCCTCCTTCGCGCTGTGGTGGGCCGTCGACAACGTCTTCGTCGGCGGCCGTGGACTGACTCCCACCCCCGCCGGTCTCATCACCGGAACCGTCACCGACGCCAACACCGGCGCGGGGCTGGCACCGGCCACCGTCACCGACCAGGGCCAGCCCTCGCTGAGCACGACCACGGCGGCCACACCCGAGGACTCGAACCTCGACGACGGCTTCTTCACCCTGACCGCGCCCCTGGGCAAGCACAACCTCACGGCAGCGGCGCCTCGCTACACGGAGCGGTCCAAGACGGTGGCAGCGCGCGCCGACACCGTCGTGACCTCGGCGTGGAAACTCACGGCGGGTCAACTGTCCTTGACGACCGACCCGATCGAGGCGACGGCGGTCCTGGGAAAGACCGCGACGCACAAACTGGCCATCACCAACACCGGGGGCGCGCAGGCCACCTTGACGCTCGCGGAGCGGGCGGGCACCGGCAGCACCGGCGCCGGCGCACCCCTTCACCGCGCCGCCCGGCGCGCGCTCCCGTCATCTGGCGCGGACGGGCGCACCGCACCGATCGACGGCCGCACCACGCGTCCGCCCGGGCAAGGCGCGCCCTCCCGCGAGGCCGGGCCCTCGGGTGACGCCTGGAAGCCCGTCGCCGATCTGCCCGCGGCCATCATGGACAACGCCGTCGACAGCTTCGACGGCAAGATCTACTCGGCCTACGGGTACGACGGGGAGGACGACACCGGCGACCTGTACCGCCTCTCCCCCGACACGGGCGCCTGGAGCCGGCTCACCTCGTCCCCGCACCCGCGCCGCGCGCCCGCGCACGGCTTCATCGACGGCTTGTTCTACGCCGCCGGCGGCTGGGGCAGCAGCACCGGCGGCATCGACCCGGCCCTGGACATCTACGACCCGGTCAGCAACCGCTGGACCAGCGGCGCGAAGGCGCCCAAGGCCTACGCCGGATCGGGAAGCACCGTCCTGGACGGAAAGCTGTACATGATGGGCGGTTGCGCCGCGACGAGCTGCGGCACGACCGACGCCTTCGTCTACGATCCCCGGGCCGACCGCTGGTCGGAGATCGCCCCCTATCCGGAGCCCATCGCCTGGCAGTCCTGCGCCGCCATCGGCACCAAGATCTACTGCGCCGGCGGGGAGAGCGGCGGAGCCGTCGCCGTGGCCTCCTCGTACGTCTACAACCCCGCCACCGACAAGTGGTCGGCCCTGCCCGACATGCCGATCCCGCTGTGGGGCGCGGCGTACACCGCTGCCAACGGACTGCTGCTGATCTCCAGCGGTGTGACCGACGACAGCCTGCTGACGAACCAGGGCTTCGCCCTCGACCCCGCGACGGCGACTTGGACCGCCCTGCCCAACGCCAACACCAGCACGTTCAGAAGCGGCGGCGCGCCGGGCTTCTACAAGGTCGGCGGCACCGTCGACGCCTACGAGCTCGCGCCCACCACCGCCGTCGAGGTGCTGCCCGGCTACGACCAGGCGGGACTGTCGGACGTCACCTGGCTCGGCGAGTCCGCCAGGACGATCACCCTCGCCCCCGGTCAGAAGACGGTGCTCACCCTCACCTTCGACACCGCGAACCTGGAGGTCGCCCAGCCCGGCGACCTGGGCGCCCGGCTCGCGCTGTTCACCGACACCCCCTACGCACTGCCCGACATCCCCGTCACCCTGCACGTCGACCCGCCGCGCACCTGGGGCGACATCAGCGGAACCGTTCTCGGGGCGACCACCGCAGGGGGAACCGCCCCGCTGGCCGGCGCGACCGTGCAGATCGACAGCTGGGCCGGCTCCTGGACGCTCACGACGCGCCCGGACGGCACCTTCGGACTGTGGCTCGACGCCCGCAACAACCCGTTGACCGTCATCGTCGCCAAGGACGGCTACCGGCCGACCGCGGCCACCGTGCGGCTCCAGAAGGGAGCAACCGTCGTCCACAACGTGACGCTGAAGCGCGCGTAGCAGCCGCCGGCACCTGATCCAGGCCGGGGCTCGGCCCACTCCGGGCCGCGCCCCGGCCGTCTGCCGGCACCGGATATATTCGCGCACGTTCGTTCGATCGTGCACGAGGAGCGCTGTTCCGTGGACTCGCCGTACTCGCCCCAACCGTCGGCCCTCGTACCGCCGGCGCGGCGGCCGCTCAACAAACTCGCCGTCGCGGCGCTGGTGTTGGGGCTGGTGTGCGTCGTGCCGGTCGTCGGCATCGTGCTGGGGGCCGTGGCGCTGACACAGATCGACAGGCGGGGCGAGCGCGGCAAGGGCCTGGCCGTCGCCGGTCTGGTGCTGTCGACGCTGAGTACGCTGGTGGCCGCGCTCATCGCGATCGGCGGCCTCGCCGCGTTCACCAAGGGCTTCAGCGACGGCCTCGCGCAGGGGGCCCGGAACGGCGACACGCTCTCCTCCCTGCGCAGGGGCGACTGCTTCGACACCCCGAAGAACGAGGTGGAGGGCGCGGTCAGGAACGCGGCCACCGTGCCGTGCGCGCGCGTGCACACCGGCGAGGTGTTCGGGGTCTTCCAGATGTCCGGGGAGAACAGCGGCTTCCCGGGGGACCACTCGGTCACCACCATGGCCGAGAAGCGGTGCGGGCAGTTGCAGAACACCTACACCCTGGACACCTGGGCGCTCCCGAAGGACGCCGGCGTCTCCTACTTCGTCCCCACCAGCAGGTCGTGGAAGATCGACGAGCGCCAGGTGATCTGCTTCTACCGCAAGGACAGCGGCCCCCTCACAGGATCGCTGCGGCGTGACGAGACCACGCTCGACGCGCATCAACTCGCCTATCTGAAGGCCGTCAACACGCTCGACGACGCGAAGGACGACGCCCCGGAGGCGGAGTACATCGAGGACGACCTCAAGGGCTACAAGCAGTGGGCCCAGGACGTCACCATCGCCCTCGGCCAAGAGGCGCGTCTCCTGCGCCACCACGACTGGCCGGCCGCCGCGCAGCCGCACGTCGCGGCACTCGCCAAGGAGACGGACGCGGCCCGCGCGCACTGGGCGAAGGCCGCCGGCGCCAAGAACGCGCATACGTACTACGACCACTACAAGGCGGGGGAACGGCTGTCGGGCCACGACGAAGCCGTCAAGGCCCGCGCGGCGCTGGGCCTTGCCAGGACCGACCCGGCCGCGGGCTCCTAGGGGTTGCCGTTGCCGACGACCGGTCGTCCGCACCTGGGAACCGGCGGCGTGCACTGGCGATCAGCGCGGTGATGCCTGCACCGCGGAGGCCAGTCGTACCGCCGGCGGCAGTGGCGCTTGGCCGGGGCGCGCCTCGAGCGCCTGGATCGCCAATGCCGCGAAGCGCCGGGAGGCCGCCACCTGGGTGCCGGCCGACGCGGCGTGGATCCCTTGGTTCGCCATCAGGATGACGATCAGGTCGTCCAGGACGAAGTCGGGCCGAAGGCGTCCCGCTTCTTTGGCCCGTTGAGCCAAGGAGGCGACCGCGGTCACCGTGTACTCGCGGCTCGCGGCGGCATCCACCGCTCCCGGGAAGCTCGACAGGAATGCTTGTGTGAAGCCGCGATCGCGTGCGTGCAGCTCGCAGATCCTCTCGATCACCAGGCACAGGCCGCGCCAGGGGTCGGGATCCGCGCTGCCCTCGTCGACGATGGCGCGACAGGCCGTCAGCTGGTCGGCGAAGGCTTCGGCGACGAGTGCCTGCTTGGTCGGGAAGCGGCGGTACAAGGTGGCGGGCCCCACACCGGCGCGCCGCGCGATCTCTCGCATCGGTACGTCCAGGCCGTCGGCGGAGAACAGCGCCCGGGCGGCATCGAGGATGCGCTCGCGATTGTCCAGCGCGTCGGAGCGCAGCGAATGAGGCACATCGTCGGTCACCGCTCTCACTTTACCCAAGCGGACGGGGGCGTCCGTTACGGTCCGGGGACGTGAGGGCCGCCACCGTTCGCAGGCGGCTCGGAGATTCGGAGATGACCTTGAAGGCAGTGGTGATCCAGACGTTCGGAGGTCCTGAGGGCCTGGCTGTCGTCGATGTGCCGGAGCCCGTACCTGCTGCCGGGCAGGTCCTGATCGCCGCCGAGGCCGTGGGGGTGGGCGGTGTCGACACCTTGATCCGGAGCGGGGCTCTGGCCTCCTACGGCTTCACTGAGGGCCACGTGCCGGGTGGCGAAGTGGCGGGCACCGTGACCGCGGTCGGTGACGGCGTCGACCCGTCGTGGGTCGGCCGGCGGGTGTGGGGCTCCCCCGGCACCGGCGGGGGTTACGCCGAGCAGGTGCTCGCGCCGGTCGGGCAGCTCGTTCCTCTGCCCGCCGGTCTGTCCACCGCGGCGGCGGTGACGCTCGGCAGCGCCGGTGCGGTCGCCCACTTCGGTCTGCGGCACGCTCACTTCGCCCCCGGGGAGGCCGTCCTGGTGCGGGGCGCGGCCGGCAGTATCGGGATCATGGCAGTGCAGCTCGCGGCAGCCGGTGGCGCCTCGGCGGTGGCGGTCACGACGTCGTCGGCCGAGCGCGGTGAGCGGCTGCGCCGCCTCGGCGCGACCCACGTGCTGGACCGCTCCGGCGACGGAGGAACGGATGCTCCCGGCGGCTACGACGTCATTCTCGATGTGGCGGCCGGAAAGGACATGGCGTCGTTCTTCGACAGGCTCAACCCGAACGGCCGCATGGTGGCCGTCGGCGCGGTCGCGGGCCGGCCGCCCGCGGACTTCGGCACGAGGATCATGGCGGCGTTCCAGAAGTCGATGTCGTTCGCCGCCTTCAGCGCGGCCACCGTCCCGGAGGCCGACCTGCGTGCCCGGCGCGGCGGGCTGTTCACCGCGGCCGGCCGCGGTGAGATCGAAGCGGTGGTGCACGAGCTGCTGCCGCTCGACCAAGCCGAGCTTGCGCACCGGAAGATGGACGCCGGTGAGGTCTTCGGCAGGATCGTGCTCACGCCGTAGCACCCGCAGGTGTGCCGGCGCTGGGCGCCGGCCACGGATGCCGCGGGGCCGGCCTCCCTTGCGGAAGGCCGGCCCCGGCTGGGTGTGCGCCGGTCAGCGGGAGCTGATCAGCAGGCCGGGCACGACGGTCCGGCCGGTGCGGAACTCGGTGTACGCCCACTGCTCGACGTCGGGCTGCGGGCCCACGGGGTTCAGTGTCACCTGGGAGTAACCGCCCCGCTGCACCTCGGTCGGTGTGGTCAAAGTGGCGTTGTGCCGCTCGGCGTTCTCAGGGACGACGGTCACCCCGAGCCGGTAGGGAACCTCGGACGAGGTCGCCGTCTGGGCGTGCACGTAGGCGGTGTAGACGCCGGGTTCGGGGAAGAACCGGGCGCTGCGCTCGTTGCTGTGCCAGGAGGCCCAGCTCCGGTCGACCAGTTTGCCGTCCTTGTAGAGGTAGAGGTCGAGGTTCGTGTTCGGGTCGTCGGAGGCCGTCTGCACGATCAGTCCGGCCGTGCCGCGCGGCACGACGATCTTCGTGCCCTGGGTGCCCACCCCGCCCGGGGAGAACACGCCGCCGCTGACGGAGGTCGTGAGCTTCTTGTCCGTCCAGGTCACGGGGGTGTACCCGGTGGTGCGGCCGGCCAGCGGGCCGGTGAATCCGGGCTCCAGGTATCCCTGGCCCTGCCCGCCGGTGCGGCCGAACTCGATCCCCGTGTCGTCGTACGGGCGCGGAGTGAAGCCCCACGGCCGGCCGGCGACCGTCAGCCGTACCCGGTGCCGGTCGCTGGTGAAGGTCAGCGACCCGGTGGTGTAGCGGTCCCAGGTCGCGGTGCCGCGCTCCAGCGTGATGGTCACCGTGGCGGTGGCACCGGGCTTCACCGAGATCGTGCGGGGGCTGACGGTCACCTTCATCCCGGCGAGTCCGTCGACGTGCGCCGTGTACGCCTCGGTTCGCGTGCCGACGTTGGTCAGCCGTCGGGTGAGGCGGACCGGCTTCGTTCCGTCGTACTCGCGCAGCGCGATCGAGGGCAGGTTGATCTCCTTGCCGTCCGGAGTCGCCGCGGTCGCGAAGGCGGTCAACTCGGCCGGCGAGGGCTCGATCACCAGGCCCGGGTCGTCGGCGGACGAGGGACGGGGCAGCCCGGAGCCCTGGCGCAGCGGGCTGGCCGTGCCCTTGGTGTCGGTGGCGGTGGTGCGCAGTGCCGAAGCGGTCGCGCCGGGCGACCACTTGGGGTGCCGGGCGCGCAGCAGTGCGGCCATGCCGGCCACATGCGGTGCGGCCATCGAGGTGCCCGAATACGCGTCGAAGAGCCGTCCGCCGGCCATCGGCGACACCGCCGCCACCACGTCGATGCCGTCCGCGACGAGGTCGGGCTTCTGCAGTCCGGTGTGCACCTGGTCGGGGCCGTAGGACGAGAGGCCTGCCACGCTCGGCAGCCCGACGAGGCTGCTGCCGTCCCCGCCCTCGGCCAGCGACGCGGTCCCGTCGGTACGGTGCGCCCACAGGTAGTTGAAGAGCTTGCCCGCCTGTTCTGCGCTCCACAGGTAGACGGTCGGGAAGTCGTAGATCACGTTCAGCCGCGTGTTGCCGGTCGACTGGAACAGCACCACGCCGACACCGCCGGCGGCCTTGACCGTCGCCACCGCATCGACGGCGTCGATGAAGTCGCAGGCCACGATCTTGCCCTTGACCTTGGCGGGGTCGAGGCTTCCGGACCAGCAGTACTGCGCGCCGTCCTCGAGCGATCCGGCCTGGTCGGCGAAGACGATGGGGGTGTCGCGGCGGGACGGCAGCCGGTCCATGGACGTGCCGACGATGCGGGAGCCGTCGCCGAGCCGGACGGTCGCCTCGTGGGAACGCTCGACGGTCGCGCCCACCGTGGTCACCCACGGTTCGGCGTTGCTGACCATCCCGGACATGCCGTCGTTGCCGGCCGAGGCCGCGACGAAGACCCCGGCGAGGTAGGCGTTGAGGAAGGCGTCCCCGATCGGGCTGTTGGGCTGGTAGTCGCCCATCGACGTGCCGGCCGAGTAGTTGATCACCTGGACACCGTCGGCCACCGCCGCGTCGATCGCCGCGATGATGTCGGCGTCCGTGCCCGAGCCGCCCCACAGGGCCTTGTACACGGCGATCCGTGCGTCGGGGGCCACTCCGGAGATCGCGCCGTAGTCGTGCCCGAGGATCATCGCGTGCTTGACCGGGAGACCCGCCGCGGTCGAGGCGGTGTGGGTGCCGTGCCCTTCCATGTCGCGGGGCGAGAGGCTCTCCCCGTCGGGGAGCGAGCCGTAGGCGCTGAGCCACCCGTCGGCGAAGTACCGCGCCCCGACGATCTTGCCGTTGCAGGCGGAGGCGGGGAAGTCCGGACCGCTCTGGCAGGTGCCGTGCCAGCCCGCGGGCCGCGGCATGGTGGCGGCGAAGGACGCGCTCTCCGGCCAGATTCCGGTGTCGATCACACCGATGACCACATCGGAGCCATGGCCCGGTTCGGTCTGCGCCGCCGGTTGCGCCGTTGTCCGCGTCGGCGCCTGTGCGGTGTCCTGCGCCGTTTGCGGGGTCGAGGTCGTCGCGGCGTCGGCCTTCACGAGACGGGCCGCGGTGACCGCCGCGACGCGCGGGTCCTTGGCGAGTCGGCCGGCCTGATCACCGGTCAGCTTGGCGGAGAAGCCGTTGAAGGCGGTCGTGTAGGTGCGCTGCGCCCGCACACCGAAGTCGCCGAGCACGTCACGCTGCGCGTCGCCGAGGTGCTGACGGTACTTCTCGGCCGCGGCCGAGTGCGGCTGGAGTTCCTGACCGGCCACCGGCCTGGTCGCCGCGAGCCCCTTGACGCCACCGGCGTACGACGTGACCGGCGCTTCGCGCAGCCGCACGACGTACTGCCCCTTGATGGTTCCGGGCTGCGCGGCGGAGTGCAGGGCACCTCCGCCCGTCAGGGAGGGGCGGGGGCCGTCGTACTGGCCCAGCTTCAGGTTCGGCAGTGGAGCGGCGGACTGTGCCTCGGCCGGCCCGACGCTCCCCAAGCCGCTGATTATGGTGGCGAAAACTGTTATTGCGGACGCCACGACAAGTCGTCGGCGTCGTCGAAGGCTCGCGCTCGGGACCACGAGTCTCCTCCCATGAAGTGAACGGTGTGCATGTCCGTCACACCCAATCTTCACCTGGTCACGGCAGGGTTACGTTCGCGTGACGAATCGTCGCGCCCGGCAGCGCAACAGCCGTCTGACGTGGGGGTTTTGTCCCGGCAGCGGAGCCCGGTCGCCGGACGGGGGAGTGAGTGGCAGGCCGGCTTCCGGGACGTCGCGATGTGCGCCTGCCGGGGGCCTGAGCTGCACGAACTCCGGCACGGACGGGGGCACTCGATACCTGGCCGGCCGCGAGGATCCCGGACGGCGGTATCTCGCCGATGCCGCCGGTGAGGCCCGCCTCCAACTGCTGTCGTTTTGAGGACAGCTGTCGGGATGCCGACACCGAGAACGCGTTCGCAGTTGGCCGAAACCTGTCACCACGGCCACACCGCGGACTGTTACACCGGCATGAAGCCGCAAGTGGCTCCACCTCGCAGTGATGGCCCCGCTGTGAACCGCTCACCGCTTTTCGGACAATGATCTCCGAACTGTGGACGGTGGATGGGGTGGCTGAAACGATCCCTGGGTCGTACACACCTGCGCATCGTGCGACGTCGCCGCGGAGGCACCGTCGCCTCCGGTCACCCCCTCCCCCTCCCCCGGCCCTCCGGCCGGGCGCAAGGAGCTGCACCAGTGACGCACAACCCCCCTGTCACGGGCGCCACTTCGCCACGGACCTCGCCCCCTCCGCGCCGCACGACCGCCGTCCTCGCGGCGCTCGCCCTGGCCGCCGCCCTCGCCACCGCCCTCCCGGCGGCCGACGCCGTCGCCGCCCCCCGGGCCGCGGACGACGCCGCGCACCGGCCCGCACCGCCCCGGATATCCGCGACCGCCCGGGCCGGTGCCGCGCCGCTGCGGCTCTCCACCGCGCAGCACGCCGAACTCCTCGACGCCGCCGCCGGCGCGAGCGCCGGCACCGCACGCGCGCTGCGGCTCGGCAGCGGCGAGAAACTGGTGCCGAAGGACGTCGTCAAGGACGCCGACGGCACCGTGCACACCCGCTACGAGCGCACGTACCGCGGACTCCCCGTCGTCGGCGGCGACTTGGTGGTGCACCAGCAGGGCACCACCCGTACCACCACCGAGCCCACCGGCCGCATATCCCTCCCCACGACGGTCGCCTCCGTGCCGGCCGCCACGGCGAGGAAGTCCGCGCTGGCCTCGGTCAAGGAGGAGCGGAACGACAAGGCGAAGGCCACCGCCGCACCCCGCCTGGTGGTCTGGGCCGGCGGCAAGGGCGAGCCCCGGCTCGCCTGGCAGTCGGTCGTCACGGGCGTCCAGGACGACGGCACCCCGAGCAGCGTCCAGGTGCTCACCGACGCCACGACCGGCGAGGAGCTGCAGCACGCGGAGCAGATCAACGCGGGTACCGGGCAGAGCCAGTACAGCGGCCGGGTGCAGATCGGCACCGTACGCAACGGCGACCACTACGAGCTGACCGACCCGCAGCGCGGCGGCCACAGCACCTACGACCTGACGGGCGTCGGCGGCAACGGCACCCTCGTCACGGACACCGACGACCAGTGGGGCGACGGCACCGTCGCCGACCGCCAGACGGCCGCCGTCGACGCCGCCTACGGCCAGCGCGAGACCTGGGACTTCTACCACGACATGTACGGCCGCAACGGCATCGCGGACAACGGTGCCGGGTCGTACTCCCGCGTCCACTACGGCACCAACTACGCCAACGCCTTCTGGGACGACGGCTGCTTCTGCATGACCTACGGCGACGGGCTGAACAACGCGCACCCGCTGACCGAACTCGACATCGCCGCACACGAGATGACGCACGGCGTGACCGCCCAGACGGCCGGCCTGATCTACGAGGGCGAATCGGGCGGTCTCAACGAGGCCACCAGCGACATCATGGCCACGGCCGTGGAGTTCTACGCCAACAACCCGTCGGACACGCCCGACTACACCCTGGGCGAGCTCGCCGACGTGCGCGGCACCGGCAAGCCGCTGCGCTACATGGACCAGCCCTCCAAGGACGCCGACCCGGTCAAGGGCACGTCCCAGGACTACTGGACGCCGCAAACCAAGAGCCTTGACGTCCACCACAGTTCGGGCGTCGGCAACCACTTCTTCTACCTCCTGTCCGAGGGCAGCGGCAAGAAGACGATCAACGGCGTCGCCTACGACAGCCCCACCTACGACGGCAAGCCGGTCGCGGGCCTCGGCCTGCACAACGCCACCAACGTCTGGTACCGGGCCCTGACCCGCTACATGACCAGCACCACGGACTACGCCGCCGCACGGGTGGCCACCCTTCAGGCCGCGGCCGACCTGTTCGGCAAGTCCAGCGAGGCGTACGAGACAGTGGGCAACGCCTGGGCCGCGGTGAACGTCGGTCCGCGCTTCGTCAGCCACATCGCCGTGGTGCCGCCGTCCACCCGCAACTCGGCGGTGGGCGTCCCCGTCAGCCGGCAGATCGTGGCGGCCTCCAGCCGTCCGGGCGCCTTGACGTACTCGGCGGCGAACCTGCCCAAGGGCCTTTCCATCAACCGTACGACGGGCCTGATCACGGGCACCCCGACGGCCGCCGGCACCTTCGCGACGGTGGTCACGATCCGCACCTCGGCGGCGGAGACCCTGCCGGTGCCGTGGACATGGACCGTCCTGGCCTCGGGCGGCAGCCACTTCGTCAACCCCGACCGGTACGACATCGGGCCGTGGGCGACCACGGAGTCACCGATCACCGTCACGGGCCGGCAGGGCAACGCCTCCGCCTCGGTCAAGGTCGGTGTCGACGTGTACAAGGGGTGGATCGGCGGGCAGATCATCTGGCTGGTGGCGCCGGACGGCACCGCGTTCCTGGTGAAGGACTTCGTCTGGGACACCGGCAACGAGCTGCACGCCACGTACACCGTCGACGCCTCGACCGTGGCGGCCAACGGCACCTGGAAGCTGCGGATCCAGGACAACACCCCGTCCTTCCCGGGCAACGCCGCGGTGCCGGGCTACCTGGACGACTGGAGCCTGGACTTCTGACCGTCCTCCGCTCCGCCGCGTGCCGTCGCACCCCGCTTCATGGGGGTGCGACGGCACGCGCACTGCTCAGCCCGCGTACGCCTGCTCGTACAGGCCCCGCAGCTGCGGGGTGGCCTCCGCCGTCGCGCCGCACAGGCTGACGCGGCCGTCGTCCGCGGTGACCAGGTAGTGGTGGCCGACGGCGAACTCCGCTCCGTTCAGGAGCTGGGCCAGGTTCGCGTCACTGGTGAGCGCGACGGTGGTGGGGCCGGTGCCCCGGTACCAGTGGTCCACCCGGAGTTCGACGCGGTCGCCCTCGACCGAGGTCGCCGTGCCTTCGAACGCGGTCTTGAAACCACGCAGGAGGTCGACGCTCACCGGGGCGCACTTCCCGGCAGGTGCGTCCGGGACGGCCAGGGTCAGGGCGGGGGCCGACGGAGTCGCCGCGGCCGACGGCTTGGTCTCCTGGGAGGTCACACCCCAGGCGAGTCCTCCGACCACCACGAGCAGGGCTGCCGCGCCCACCGCGACGGGCAGGAAACGTCGGCGGGACGTGCCCGCAGCAGGGGACGTGGTCGGGGAAACACGGGTGTCGGCGGTCACAGTGGCCTCCAGGAGACGCTTGGGATCGGGGGAAGGCGCCGCGGATGTCCGTGCCGGGTCGATGGCCCGCATCCGGGCCAGCAGTTCCTCGTCGTTCACCGACGGCTCCCTTCTTCATCCGTCCTGTGTCCGGCCCGAGCGGGATTCTTTCGCTCGAGGCGAGCGGCGAGCTTCTTCTTCGCCCGGTGCAACCGGATGCTCGCGGCGTTGGCGGTCAACCCGGTGACCTGCGCGATCGCGCTCGGCGCCAGTCCCTCCCAGGCCCAGAGCCGGACGACCTCGCGGTCGAGCTCCCCCAGCGTGCCCAGTGCGTGATGCAGTTCCAGGTGCTCCGCATCCATCTCGCGCGGTGGCTCCTCCGCCTGCGTCAGCCGCTCCAACAGCCGCAGCCGGCGCCCCTCGGCCCGGCGCGCGTTGGCCAGACAGCCCCGCGCGACGCCGTAGCACCAGGGCAGCACCTCGTCGGGATCGACGGGACCGTCCCCGCCGAGCCCCGGCACGTCCTCCAGCCGGCGCCACAGGACGAGCATCGTCTCCGCGAGCACGTCATCGACAACGGCGGCGTCCGCCCGCCGCCGCAAGTACCGGTGCAGCGGCTCCGCCACCACACCCAACAACGCCTCGAATCGAGCCTCCCGCACCCGGGACGGCTCCTGCACCAGCCTCAATTCCACACCTTCACCTGTCCGGCACCGCCCGCTCCCTTTCACCCTCGGCCGGAAAACTCCCGTCGGCGCGGAAACCTCGGATGCCGCCCGGCATCCCGACCGCCGAGGACCTGATCCTCGCAGGTCACAGCAGCGCTGACCGACCGGGTCGGTATCAGGGCGCCGCCACCGTGTGTCGGCGGCACGGACGTACGGGCCATGTCGCGTGCGGTGGACCATGCGGTCGGCGTCAACAGAGGGCGGAGCCCAGAGCGAGGACGTCGGCCCTGAGTCATCACACGGCAGCCCTGGCGCGAGCGGCGAGCTGCGGGAAAGCCTCCTCCGACACGGCGCGCACCGTGCGTCCGACCAAGCCGCGCAGGACAGGCCACATCTGCACGAGCAGGTCCCTGTGGAGGTATTGCGGCAGGTCATCGCGCAGTCCCTCGTGCAGGACAGCGCGGTACAGACCCATGCGCTGACGGGGATTTTCCACGTCGTACGAGGTCATCCCCGACCAAGCGACGTGCAGCGGCAGGTCCACGACCCCGTGGACACGCCCGCTCAGCTCGTCCAGCGAGGCCGGCAACGCCGCCGGAACTTCTCCCGGTACAGCGCCAGGTCCTCGGCGTACACGTGTGACTGGTCTCCGGTCCCCGGAACCGAGGGCTGCGAACTGGCTGCCATGGCCCCATCATGACCGCGGGACGACAGCGGCAAGGCAAGGGCCCGCCGTGTGAGACAGGTCGAGGTGCCAACGGACACCCCACGGCCGCGGCCCGGGTCGGACGGCGGTCGAGCCCGCCACGTCCGATCACAGCCAACCGGCCCAGCCGAACGTCAGGAGGTAGGCGCGCGTGACTGCGGCCCGGCCGCGGCGCCCGCCACCGACAACCGCGACAAGGGCCACGGTGAACCAGCACGCGACCGCTCCGCCGACGCCCAGAGCCCAAGCGGCGCCGCCGACGGCTGCGGAGAAGGCCACGATGAAGACCGTTATGACGAGCCCCGCATGCGCACCGCCGATGCTCACGCGGAACATCTCGCGCACGACGCGACGGTCCTCTGCGAGAACCCGCTCGTACGCGTTCAGCTCTCGCCCCGGACCGTCCTGCTCCTCCATATCCCGCTCCACGGGCCCCTCTCAACACGTCCTGGCCAAGCTGAGTCCGACCGAACTATCAGCTCGGCACAGTGGTTCGAAAGAGAGCGAGAAGCGCGCGACCCGGGATGCTTTCGGGGTCGAAACTCTGGATGCCCTGCTCTTCGGGTGGCACGCCTGGCCCCCGCAGACGTGCACCTTGGCAGTGGAAGCAGAAGGCGATCTCGAAGAGGAGCTCCTTGTCGCTGTGGGCCCGGATGCCCCAGCCAGGGACAAAGCAGCGCTGCCGTTCCCCCGGGGGCAGCTCAGCGATCAGCGCCAGAGCCTCCCGAACCTGGTCCGCTTCCCACAGCGCGGTGTCCTCACCGGTCAGGTCGTCGGAGAACGGGTTGTGCATTGCCTCGGTGATGCGCACGACCTCGATCATTTCCGTCTGCGCGCTGACGGCGGGAAGCAGCATGTGGGCAGCATCGCCGATCACCCGCCGCGCAGTCCATGGCTTGTTCCCCAACGAAGGGGCAGGTTCGGCGGGCGATGTCACATCGCGGGCGCCTCGCCTGTCTCAATGGTGGAAGAACCACGGCGTGCCGTGGACGGTGCCGGAACCGGATGGTTCCGACGTATCGAGCGAGTGGTGGAACGTGACACGGAAGCACAGCGACGACCAGGTCTTCCGGATCACCGGGGCCGCGGCCGGGCTCTCGGACGACGTACGCGCCAGGCAGCGGCGATACATCATCTCGATGTCGATCCGGACGGTGTCGTTCGTCCTCGCCGTCGTGCTCTGGCAGGTCTCCACTCCCCTGGCCTGGATCACGCTGGTCCTGGGGCTGGTACTGCCCTACATCGAGGTCGTCGTGGCCAATGCCGGGCGGGAGAACGCTCGTGGGCTGCCCCGAACCCACATCGCACCGCCGGAACGGCCGGCCCTCGGCCCCGGCGAGACATCACTGCCGTCGGAACGGCCCCCTTGCGCCCGTCAGCCGGTGCAGTAGATGGACCGCGAGCCCGCTGACGCAGGGCCGTCAAAGCCCCCATGGGCCGGACGCGATCGGCAGTGGCGGCCTTGCTGTCGTCATGCAGTCGGACCGCGATTAAGACGTCGTTCCACGGGTGGCCTGCTTGAAGGACTGCTCGGTACGGTGACGCGGTGTGCTTCTACGCCATGGCCCACTACAAGCTGCACTACGCGTGTGTCTCGTGCCGTGTCAGCTTCAAGCAGCATGCCTGTCCGCAGCGGGAGCACCTGTGCCCGAACTGTTCTCAGCCCCTCACTTGCGCCGGTCACGACTTCGCTCCGCCGCCCAGGCGTGATGTCCGCAGTTGGTCCGTGGTGGCCGCGGTGTTGGGGGAAGGGCTGCGCTACGAAGGGTTGTCGGTCTGCGGGTGTGGCAAGGAACCCAAGTACCGCCCGCGGACACGCGCCGAACTGCGCGTCCGTCGGACCGTTGCCTCGAGGGACGGGCTGCCGTTGTCCGAGGCGCTGTCCCGACCGGACCCTCTGACCCCGCTGACGGACTGATCTCGTAGCTCAGCGTGCGAGGCGGCGATTTCCGATGAGGGCTGCTGCAAGGCCCGAAAGCCCGAACACTGCCAGAGGCCGGCGTAGAGGTCCATGATGCGGGCGACATTGGTACGGAAGTCGGGGTCGCGAATGAAGATCCATGAGTGGTACTGCCAGGGCTTGAGCGCGTCCCGCTTGAGCCAGCGGCGCACGGTGGAGGCCGAGACCGCCTCCACGATCCCCGGTCGACAGCCTCACGTGCCAGTTCCGGGCAGGACCAGTGGGACAGCGGTATGCCTGTCTCGCCAGGTAACTGCCAGGCACGTGCCTTGACTTCGGCGGTCTGCAGCGGGGTGAAACGCGGCGGTCTCCCGGAACGCTCACGGTCCTCAAGGGCCGGAAGACCGCCAGCGGTCAACCGGCCCCGCCACGTGCGCACCGTGTCGACGTGCAGGCCCGACTCACTGGCGATCCGCGCGTTGGAGCGTCCGCGTGCCGCACGCAGCACAAGGTCCGCGCGCATCCGGGCCTGGTGGGGAGTCTTGCGGCCATAGGCCATCTTCTTCAACCGCTGCCTCTGCGAGGCTGTCAGTGATATCGGGCAGACGGAGGCAACAGGCAAGGCAGGCAGGCCGATCAGCAGAGGTGGATCTCGCCGCCCCTTGCCGCAGCACCGCAGTCGCGACCGTATTGCGGGCTTGAACGGGTCCGGCGGTGCGGACGTCCGGGTTACTTACCGCTGCCTTCGGCGAGGGTGTGTGCGACAAGCGCGTTGGCGTGGCCGTGGCCGAGTCCATGCTCGGTCTTGAGCCAGGTGACGAGTTCCGTGTGCTTGGTCAGGGGCGAGGAGCGGATGAGGTCCTTCCAGTCCGTGATCGGGCGGCCGTACTTCTTCTCGATCGACGGGAAGTAGCTGGCGGGGCCCTTCACCGGTCCGGTCATTGCGGTGTCCTGTCTCTCTTGTAGTGATCTTGATGGTTATCTTGGTTGCGGCGGCGAATTGTGGACGGGTGCTGTTACTTCTGTGCTGCGGGGAGGGTCGTCATCAGCCGGGCGGTGACGGCCGTGAGCCACAGGAGGCCGAGTCCGGCTCCGGCGGTGAAGGCCAGCACGGTGGCGGAGGAGCCGGCGAATCCGGCGAGGATCCCCAGCGGTACCAGGCGTGAGCTCACGGCCCATCCCCGTTGCCGGTGCGTGGCGAAGTGCCGGGCCAGGACGAGGAATGCCGCGGACAGCGCGAGGAAGCCCACCATGGCGCTGAGCATGTGGGCGGCGCCGTGCCAGCTCAGGGAGGCGGCGGGAGCTTGGGGGGCACCGGCGGGGAACCCCGCCCCCGGGTCCGCGGTGAACACGGCGGCAAGGGCGAACGAGACGCCGAACACATGGATCAGGCGCGGTGCCCAGGTGCCGGCGGGTGCGCCGTCCAGTGCGCGGCGGATCCCGGCCCCACCTGCGGCGGCCAGCATGCCGGTCAGTAGGAAGCTGGTCACCTGGATCCAGCCGAGATCGCCCAGGCTGAGCTGACTGATCGCGTTGCGGGTGAAGTCGAAGCCTTCGCGGGTGAGCCCCTGGACCGCGCCGAGGCCCAGGAACAGTGGACCCGCTGTGACGCCGCCTGCCAGCAGGACCCGCGTCGTCGGCCGTGCCGACGCCGAGCGGGCCGTGACCGGGACGCCGATGGTCTGGGTCATGCGATTCCCCCATGGATAGAACTAGACGGTGTGGTACTCGTCGGAGCCGGGCGCTAGATTAGTCACACACAAACTGGACTGTCCAGTACCGAAGGGTGGGCGATGGAAGCGAGCGAGCAAGGCCGGTCTGCGCGCAAGCACAAGGCGATCCTGGACGCCGCAACCGAGGCGTTCATGGCCAAGGGGTACTCCGGGACCAGCATGGACGACATCGCGAAGCAGGCCGCAGTCTCCAAGCAAACCGTCTACAAGCACTTCTCGGACAAGGAGAAGCTGTTCGCCGAGATCGTCCTGGCCACGACGGACCGGGTCGACGCCATGGTCGATCTGGTGGCCGACATCCCGGCCGACGCCGAGGCACTGGAGGAGAACCTGACCCGCCTGGCCCGCCACTTCCTGACCGCACTCACCCAGCCCCAGGTACTCCAGCTGCGGCGCCTGATCATCGCCAACGCCGACACCTTCCCCGAGCTCGGCGCCACTTGGTACAAGCAGGGCTTCGAACGCGTCCTCGCCACCCTGGCAGCCACCTTCCAACGCCTCGCCGACCACGGTCTCCTCCGCGTTACCGACGCGCATCTGGCCGCTCACCACTTCACCGGGCTTCTTCTGTGGATCCCCGTGAACAAGGCCATGTTCCACGGCAGCCCCCAGCACACGCAGAGCGAACTCGACCGCTATGCGGACGCCGGCGTCCGGGCCTTCACCGCTGCCTACCGCTGACCCCCCGACGACACGCACCAAGTCGCCCCCGGGCACGCCGGGAGAAACACTGAACGATTTCTCCCGGCTCTTCGCAAACCGGTTCCGCCTGGTGGACCCCAGGAACTTACACAGAATCGCCGACAGATCCACCCCCGAAGGACTTCCGGAGCAAACCAATAAGACCTGCCGATAGGAGGGTCGTCTAGCTCAAGAAGGCCTTCCAGAAGGGGACGGTCGCCTTCGGGTTCCAGCTCTCCCAGTCCCGCTCGTGATCCTCGTTGAACTCGTGCTCGATGTATTCGGCCAGGTCACTGCCGTAGAAGATGATGTCGGTGCCCCAGATGGACAGCACCGGGTGCCCGTGGCTTTCGCGGCCCGCCGGAAGGAACCGGTGTGCGTACACGGGGGCCAGTCGAGGCACTGTTGCCAGGTGCCGTTCGGCAACGGCCCGTGCGTCCTGCGGCTCTGTGGGCCGCTGACCCCATCCCCGGTACCAGTAGCGGTGCTCCACCTCGAGCAAGATGCCCTCGGTCGGCCATGCGACATGGGTTCGCAGCTCGGCAGGATCGCCGTTGCGCCAGTCGGGCCAGGGCTTGTCCCAGGTCGCGCCTTCCTGGGGCGGTGAGGCGACCGGCAGGCCGGCGGCGAGGAAGGCACGGTGATCATCGGAGAATTGGAAACCGTATTGCGCTTCCACACGCTCGAACTCGTCGTCCGTGAGCCCCGGTTCGATCTCGCAGCAGTCGGCCCTCTTCAGGCGGCGGGCGGCTTCGGCCCCGAGTCGGGCCGCGTTGACGTTGATCACGATGGAACAGTAGTGCCCGTTCCGGCCAGGGGCCCAACCGGTTTATTTGGGGCCGGGCAAGCAAGGAGGCGCGACCGGTGGCCACCCGGCGGCGTGTTCCTGACGCCCGCCATGAGGCATTCGCCTGCTCCAAACGGAGCTCCCGTCACCTATTGAGTGCAGCAGCGAAAAGCCTGCGACCGCGTTCTGTTACGGGCACCCGGAGCGGGCCGGGGAGAGCACTGTCATAGGCGCTCCATAGAGTGGCCGTTCGTGAGGCCTTCTCGTGGATCGCCGAGATATCGAGAAGGCCTCACGCGGATGTCCACGAACGAAGGCAAAGGTGAAGGAGCGATAATGAGCCGCACCATGTTCATCCTCGCGTACGAGAACGGTGAGCCAAAGCCTCTGGACATGGATCTCCTGAAGGAGGTCCTGAAGCCGTACGTCGTCAAGGCCGACGAGAATTTCCAGGATGCGCTGATCCAACTCGCTGATGGCTATCAAGCGGAGCTTGACATCAACGAGGTCTGTATCGGCATCAGCCGTTTCCCTCCAGGCCAGTTCTTCGATGTGCTGGCCGAGTTGGTGGATCGTCTCGGGGCGACCGTGATCCCTATGGACCGGCCGACGATCCTACGCAGGGAGGGAGACCGCTCCAGTCTGCCCCCCGAGGGACGAGAGAATGCTGTAGTCGTCAGGATGACCGGGCAGGCCTTGGAGACATTCATCAGCGGGGGGTGACGTCCTTCGTGAGGAGCAAACTCGCTGACCGCTCCATGCGATGCGCGGCTCTACGTCCGTTTTGCGGCGTACGGCTCCCCACCCGGGCACCTGGGGTGTCGGCCCGGCCTCAGGGAACGAGCACGATCCGTCCCGGCAGATTGCCCTCCGCCAGCCGAGCGTGTGCCTCGGCCGCGTCGTGCAGGGGGTACGTCCGTGCCACACGGGCCAGCAGCACGCCTTCGTCCGCGAGGTGGGACAACTCCGTGAGCAGGGCACCGTCGGCTCGGACGCTCAGAGCTTCGACGCGTATCCCGCGTTCGGGGTGCGGCTCCGAGCCGGGCCACAGGCCGGCATAGGCGCCGCCGTCACGGACGGCGGCGAGTACGTCCGCTCCCAGCCGTGCGGCGTCGAGCACACCGTCGAAGGCGGCCGCCTCCGGGGTCTGCCCGCGGGCCAGGAAATGGTCGGCACCGCGGGAGAGGAGGAATTCCTCGGAGGCCGCGGAGTCGATCCCGGTGACCTTCAGGCCCTGCCGGTGCGCGAGTTCCACCGTGTGGGCGCCGACGCCTCCGGCCGCTCCGGTGACCAGCAGGCTCTGCCCGGGGGCCAGGGCAAGCAGTTCCAGCGCCTGGGCGGCGGTCGTTGTGTTCAGCGGGAGCGTCGCCGCGTGGACGTCGTCGAGCGAAGCGGGGGCCGGCGCGAGGGTGTCGGAGTGCAGGACGACGAAGTCGGCGTGGGTGCCGAGCGGCTTGTGATGGCCCGTGGCCAGGGCGATGACACGGTCGCCAGTGGTCCAGGGGGTGCCGGGGCCGGCAGCGTCGACGGTTCCGGCAACGTCGAAGCCCAGGCCGATGTTCGCCTCGCCGCCGAAGACGCCCGAGCGCATGGCCGCGTCCACCGGGTTGAGCGCGGCCGCCTTCACCTTGATCCGCACCTGCCCCGGGCCCGGCACGGGCACCGGGTGTTCGGTGATCTCGACTGCGTCAGGGCCGCCGAAGCGGGGGACGGTGACGGCACGCATAAGCATGGTGTTCTCCTGAAAAGGGATGACAACGTGGTGCAGGTCAGCCGGAGCCGACAGGGAAATCACCATAGGAAAGTTCCCTTTGTGCGCTTATGACGTGGTTCCTCACGTTTAGCGCGTAACCCCATGATGGGTCAGCATGACGGGGGCTACAAAAGGCACACGCGTGTGCGCGACGGCCTGGTCACGCCCTGACGTCACTCCAGGTCTCCGGCAGGGCCCGCCCCGCGCTTGTCACGAGCGCTCGTCCGCACCTCCGGCAGGCCCGAGAACACCCACCGGGCGAAGCGGTCTTTGACGGCGGTGACGGATCGCCGGGCCGCTGGAATCGGGCAAGGGCAGCGCGCACCGGCAGGCAACTGCCCCTCCCCGCGCACGCGGAACCGTTTCGGCGGGCGCTGTGTCCTCCTTCGCAAGAAGGCGGTTCCACGCCGCGGATCCGCCTGCGAAGGGGGTGGCCATGGGACAGGTACGTGAGGGGGCGCGGTTCGGCGTATGGGCCGTCGCCGTGGTGGTCTTCCTGGCGCTGCTGTGGGGGATCGGCACGTTCGCCTTCGGCGGTGTGGGGTGGATGACCGCTCCGTTCCGCGGCAAGGCGGAGGAGCGCAACAACACCGTCGGCTCAGGGGTGTTCATCCAGACCACGTACGAGGAGTTCTTCGACCTGTGCGAGGCCGTGCAGAACGCCGAAGGGACGATCCAAGTGCTCCAGGAGGAGCGCAAGTCCGCCTCGCCGACGCGCGCGACCCAGATCGACCAGTCGATCACCGCGCTGAAGACCACGCGGATCGAGTCGGTCAACGACTACAACTCCAAGGCCGCCCAGGAGCACCGCGCGCCTTTCCGCGACAAGAACCTCCCCTACCGGCTGGATGTCGCCGCCAGGCACACGACGTGCACCGACTGATCCCCCCACTCACCCCGGGAAGAGGGCAGCACCGCATGAAGAAGTTCGCCCGCATGCTCCTGGCCGCCGTCGTCGTGCTCGTCGCAGGCTTCGCCCTGAGCTCCTGCACCGACTCCAGCCAGGACAAGGAGAACCGTGCCAAGCAGGACAACTACGACCACCTCGTCGCCGAGCAGCCGGCGGGCCGTATGGAGTACTCGCCGACCCGTGACGCGATCAACCAGTGGGTCAAGACATGGGGACAGCGCGGGAAGCTCTCCTACGTCTACATCCAGAACGCCAACGGCGAGTACGGGTACTTCATCATGAAGGGCCTGCCGGTTCCGCGCTGCAAGATGCTCACCCCGACGGAGCGGGTCGAGTCCACCTCCAACGGCGTCGCGGTCCTGGCGCAACCGGGCATGGACGGCACGTACACCACGGGTTCCACCTGCAACGCCTACTACGGCTTCGACGCCACGACGAACGCCTACATGGAGTTCACCGTCGGTACGAACCAGTCGTTCTTCCTGTTCGACAAGCCCATGACGATGCCGGAGTACGCCAGCGCCAAGCAGCTGGGGCCGACCTCGGTCAAGGACGTCAAGCAACAGCGCTGAACGGCCCGCAGGGCTCGCACCAGCGACCTTCCCAGGCTGTACTTGTCCCGGCAAGTAATCCAGATATACTTGTACCTGCAATCAATCCGGTCCGAGCGGCAGCACACGGTGCGGCCGGGCTCGTGGCACAAGCACACAGGTGATCTGGATATCCATGCGCGTCCTCATGTTCAACAACCCGCTGACCGGCCACTTCCTGCCCCTGTTGCCGCTCGCCCGGGCGCTGCGGAAGCAGGGGCACGCCGTTGCCTTCGTCTCCGCGCCCGCCATGGCGGGCGCGGTCGGGGCCGAGGGCTTTGAGCTGATCCCCGCCGGTCCGAGCGTCGACGTGACCGTAGCGGAGGTGGGCCGCCGCACCGGCGCCGACATGATGACCGCTCCGTCGCCGGCGCTCGTCGGCGAGTTCTTCGCCGGGGTACGCATCGACCTCTCCGCCGACGAAGCGCTCGCGGGAGCGCGCGCCTGGGAACCGGACCTGGTCGTGTCGGAACACTGCGACTTCGTGGGTCCGCTCGTCGCCACCGTGTTGAAGGTGCCGTCCGCGGTGATGGGCATCGACCCGGCGCTGGAGCCCGAGGTGCTGGACGCCCTCGCCGCCACCGCGCACTCCCGTTATGTCGAGCGGGGCCTGGAGGCACCGGCCCAGGCACCCGCCGGCCGCTGGCTCCTCGACCTGTGCCCGCCCGGCCTGCAACGCGACGGTGCGCTGCCGGCCCTCGACCGCATCGCGCTGCGGCCCGAACCCCACCAGGGCCCCGAAGGCACGCCGCGGGCGGCCAGGACGCCGGGGACCGGGCGGCCCCGCGTGCTCGTCAGCCTCAGCACCGCCCGCGGCGCGGCTCCCACGCTCGGTCCGCTGCTCCGGTCGCTGAGCGCCCTCGACGTCGACCTGGTCGCCACGTCCAGCGGTGTCCCGGTCGACGACCTCGGACTGGAGCCGGGCCGGGTCGAGCTGGTCACCTTCCTGCCCGCGGCGGAACTGCTCGACGGGGTGTCCGCCGTCGTGCACCACGGTGGTTCCGGAACGACCTTCGGGGCGGCGGCACGCGGCATCCCCGCCGTCGTCGTGCCCGACACCGCGGGGCAGCAGCGCCAGGCATTCCGGCTCCAGGCGGCAGGTGCGGGCCTGGCCCTGCCGATCGGCGAGCAGGACCCGGACGCCGTCACCGCCGCGGTCGGCCGGCTGCTCGCCGAGCCCGGCTTCACCGCTGCCGCGCAGCGCCTCCGTGACGAGATCGAGGCGATGCCGACGGCCTCGGAGGTCGCCGAACGCCTCACCGCCTCCGTCATGGCGTAACGGGCAAAGCGCGAGGGTCGCCGCTCAGTCGGTGCGCCACGGGCGGAGCTTCTCGGGGTTCCGCACCGCCCAGATGTGCCTGATCCGGTCGCCCGCGAACGCGAACGCGAACACCGTGGCGATGGCGCCGTCCTGCTCCGCCACCAGGCCGGGCACGCCGTTGACCGTGCACTCCACGAACGTCGTGCGGTCGCCCGACACGCGGGCGATCTCGGCGTAGGCGCGGGCGATCCGCTCACCGCCGGCGATCGCGCGCAGGTGGGTGACGGCCAGCCCCCCGCCGTCGGCGGTCGCGGTGGCGTCCGGGTCGAGCAGGCCGATCAGGGCCTCGATGTCCTTGGCCTCCCACGCCGTCCTGAACCGCCTGACGATGTCCGCCTGCCCGGCGCTCGGGCCCGCGGACGGCCGGGCCGTACGGATGCGGCGGCGGGCGGACGAGGCCAGTTGGCGGCATGCCGCCGCGCTCCGGCCGACGATCTGCGCGACCTCGCCGAAGGGGTAGCGGAAGACGTCGTGCAGGACGAACGCGACACGCTCGGCCGGGGTCATCGCGTCCAGGACGACCAGGAAGGCCATCGTCACCGACTCGTCGAGGGTGATCCGGTCGGCCGGGTCGGTCCCGCCCGCGCCGGAACGCCCGGTGATCCACTCCGCGGGCTCGGGCAGCGGCTCGGGGATCCAGTCGCCGACGTAGGTCTCCCGCCTGGCCCGCGCCGAACGCAGCATGTTCAGGCAGATGCGGCCGGCGACCGTCATCAGCCAGGCGCCGGGCGTCTCTATGGCCTGCTGCTCGCGCGGGGACATGGCGTACCAGCGGGCGTAGGTCTCCTGTACGACGTCCTCGGCGTCGGCGAGTGAACCCAGCAGCCGATAGCCGAGGTTGATCAGCCGCCGCCGCTCGCTCATGATCGCGCCGAGGCCAGGATCGGCCCGGTCGTCGCCCGGTTCGGCTGTGGTGGTCATGGTCCGGCCGTCTCCCTCGCTCGTCTCTGCGCCACTACCCGGTACGACGAGACAGCCCGCCGGAATGTGAGGCGGGCGCGACCTCACATTCCTGAGGGCTGCACTGTCGTACCGGTCAGGACGGCAGGACGACAACGAGGCTGAAGGGAAACGCCGATGAACGACTTCCAGGCCATCGCGGACCGGGTCGAGATCGAGGCGCTGCGCGGCGAGTTCACCGACGCGGCGATGATGCGCGACCGGCCGCGGCTGGCATCGCTGTTCACACCGGACGGTGTCCTGCGCATGCCCAACATCCCCGCCGAGTTCCGCGGCCGCGAGGAGATCCGTGCCGGGGGCGAGCGGCTGCAGAGCCAGTGGGACTTCTTCGTGCAGACCACGCATCCCGGCACGATCCGGCTCGACGGCGACGCGGCGACCGGCCGCGCCCACATCCAGGAGCTCGCGCGCACCCTGGACGGCCGCCAGGGCCTCAACTACGCCATTTACCACGACCGTTACGAGCGCACCGCGGAGGGCTGGCGGTTCGCCGAGCGGGTCTACGAAGTCAGGTACCTCGACACCTCCCCGCTGGCCGGCACGGCACCCGGGGCGGCGCGGGACTCCGGGACCGTCCCGGCTGCGGCCGCCTCCTTCACCGACCCGGCTCCGGCAGGCCTACTGGAGCGGGTCGCGGCCGCGCTGCGTGCCAACGGTTTCGCCGCCGAGGTCCTCGACGACGCCGCGGCAGCGCGCCTCCGCGTCAAGGACCTGGTCCCCGAGGGTTCCAGCGTGCTCACCGGCGCCAGCGAGACCCTGCGGCTGTCTGGCATCGACGAGGATCTCAACACCGGCGGCCGGTACGACGCCGTCCGGCCGCGCGTCCTGGCCCTGGACCGCGCGACCGGCGCCGACGAGATCCGCAAGCTGCTCGCCGGCCCCGATGTCGTCGTCAACAGCGTCGCCGCGGTCACCGAGTCCGGCTCGCTCGTGCTCGCCTCGGGCAGCGGGAGTCAGCTCCCGGCCAACGCGGGCGGCGCCGCACACGCGATCTGGATCGTCGGCGCCCAGAAGGTGGTGCCGGACCTGGACGCGGCGCTGCGCCGCATCGAGGAGCACGCGCTCCCGCTGGAGAACGCCCGCGCCCAAGCGGTGTACGGGATGCCCAGCGCCATCAGCCGTCTGCTCGTGCTCAACAAGGAACCGCGCCCGGGACGCGGCACCGTGCTTCTCCTGCGGGAGGCCATCGGATTCTGATCCGGCGCGGCCGTTCGTCCCGGGAGTGCGACCCGGCGTCAGATGTTGTCGTAACCGGGGATGCGGGCCTTGATGCGCTCGAGTTCGCGTGCGTCCGAGACGCCCTGGAAGTCGTGACGGGGCGTGTAGGGGGCTTCCAGCCGGCGGGCCTGCTCGTCGGTGAGGTCGAGGTCGAGGGAGGCGACGGCGTCGTCGATCTGCCGCATCGTACGGGCGCCGACGACCGGGGCCGCGACGACGGGGTTGCGGCGCAGCCAGGCCAGGGCGACCTGGGCGCGGGACACGCCGTGGGCCTCGGCGACGGCGCCGACCTCGTCGATGACGGCGCGGTCGCTGTCGGCGGTGGCCTTGTAGAGCAGGTCGGCGTAGGCGCCGTCGGTCACGGCGCGCTCACCGGCGTTCGCCTGGTCGAGGGGGCGGGCGAGGCGGCCGCGGGCCAGGGGGCTCCAGATCATGGTGGCGACGCCCTCGTCGGCGCAGAGCGGCAGCATTTCGCGTTCCTCCTCGCGGGCGAGCAGGTTGTAGTGGTCCTGCATGGTGACGAACCGGGCCCAGCCGTTGCGCTCCTGGAGGTGCAGGGCCTTGGCGAACTGCCAGGCGTACATGGAGGACGCGCCGAGGTAGCGGGCCTTCCCGGCCCTCACGACGTCGTCGAGGGCCTCCAGGGTCTCCTCCAGCGGAGTGTCGTTGTCGAAGCGGTGGATCATGTACACGTCCACATAGTCGGTGCCGAGGCGGCGCAGGCTGTGGTCGATCTCCGTCATGATCGCCTTGCGGGACAGGCCGCCGCTGTTGGGGCTGCCCGGACGCATGGCGTGGCGGACCTTGGTGGTGATGACGACGTCGTCGCGGTTCGCGAAGTCCCGCAGGGCGCGCCCGAGTATCTCCTCGCTGGAGCCGTAGGAGTACAGGTTGGCGGTGTCGAAGAAGTTGATGCCGGCCTCGAGGGCGTGCTTGACGAGGGGGCGGGCGGCCTCCTCGTCGAGGGACCAGACGGGGTGGCCGCGGTCGGGTTCGCCGTAGGTCATGGCGCCGATGGCGACCGGGGAGACGTCGAGGCCGGTCCGGCCGAGCTTGATGTAGCGCACGGGGAGGCTCCTACAATGAGGGAGGAAGAGAACCGGAGATCTCTCCGATTGACGTCCGCGACGCTACCGGAGACCTCTCCGGATCGCAAACAGCACTGCCCGCACGCCTGGAGGACCCGTGCCCGACCCCGCGACGCAACGCTCCGACGCCCGGAAGAACCGGCAGGTGATCCTCCAGGTCGCCCACGACGTACTCGCCGAGTCCCCGGACGCCTCGCTCAACTCGATCGCCAAGCGCGCGGGCATCGGACCGGGCACGCTCTACCGGCACTTCCCGACACGCGAGGCGCTGATCCTGGAGGTCTACCAGCACGACATCGGCCGCCTGGTCGACTCCGTCGCCGATGTGCTGGCCGCCCACACCCCGCTCGACGCGCTGCGGCAGTGGTTCACCAGTCTCACCGCGTATGTGCGCATCAAGCACGACCTCGGCGAGGCACTGCACTCCGCCGCCGCGCAGCAGGTCGTCAGCGCCTCGTGGCCCCCCGTCACCGCCGCCGTCGGACAACTCCTCGACGCGTGCGAACGCGCCGGCGAGGTGCGCCCCGGCATCGACCCCACCGACGTGATCATGCTGATGAGCTGTCTGTGGCGCACGCCGGACAGCCCCGACGGCGCGGCCCAGGCGCAGCGCCTCATGGAACTGGCCATCGGCGGCCTGCGCCCCTGATCCCGGCGAGCAGCTCAGCGCGTGACGGCGATGAGCAGGAGTGCGATGTCGTCGGTGCCCGGCACCGTCTCCAAGGCGTGGTGGAGAAGGACGTCGGCGAGGCGGTCCACGTCCTGGTCCCCTGCCGCGGTGAGGTGGCGTGCGAGCTCGGCGGTGGTCTCCTCGATGTCGGCGCCCGGCACTTCGACCAGGCCGTCGGTGTACAGGACCAGCACCGTTCCCGGCGGCAGCGGGATGTCGGTGGTGGGATACTCGGCTTCCGTGGTGACACCGAGCAGCAGCCCGGGCGCGATGTGCAGGACCTCGGTGTGGCCGTCGGGGTGCCGGATCAGGGGTGGGAGGTGCCCTGCCGTGGCCAGGCGGGCACAGTGGCCCGCCAGGTCGAGGTCGGCGTACAGGCAGCTGGTGAACAGGCCCGCGTTGAGATCGGCCATGAGGCGGTTGGTGCGGGCGAGGACGTCGCCCGGGGAGGTGCGGGCGGTGGCGTGCGCGTGGACGGCCGTACGCACTTGTCCCATGAGGGCCGCAGCCTGGATGTTGTGGCCCTGCACGTCGCCGATGACGGCGGCCGCGCCGTTGGCGTCGCAGCTGATGACGTCGTAGAAGTCGCCGCCGATGTCGGTGCCGTGGCCGGCGGGCAGGTAGCGCGCGGCGATCCGCAGGCCGGGGATGACGGGCAGTTCCTGGGGGAGCAGGCCGGTCTGCAGGGTGCGGGCGAGTTGGTGTTTGACGTCGTAGAGGCGGGCGCGGTCCAGGGCCTGTGCGATCAGGTCGGCCAACGAGGTGAGGATGGTTCGTTCGGCCAGGGAGAAGGAGCGGGGCCGGTCGTAGGAGAGCACCAGCAGGCCGGTGGGCCTCCCGGAAGCGATCAGGGGCAGGAACGCCCACGCGTCGCGGTCGCTGTAGCGGCGAGCCTGCGGATAGGCGCGCTGGAAGTCGGCGAAGCTGGGGAAGAACGTCGGGGTCTGTGCGGTCACCACCCGGGCGGCGGGGGTGGGACCGGACAGCGGCTCGCCGTCGAAGCGGGCCATGAACGCATCTGTGTATCCGCAGTGGCCGGCGATGCGCAGACGACCGTCCTCGACCATCATCAGCCCGAGCCCTTGAGCCTCGAATGCGGGTACCAGCTGGGCGGTGACGCGGTCGACGACGTCCTTCACCCCGGCGGCCTCGGTCAGGGCCGCCGCGAGATACATCAGGTGGTACAAGGACAACGCCCCGAGGGCGCCCTGCTCATCGGGAGAGCCCGTTTCGGCGTCCGATGCGACGGCACCGTCCGCCACGGCTGTCAATCGAACGCTGACACCGGTGGCCCCGGGATAGAGCTGGAAGGAGATCCGCTGGTCAGGTGGCCGGAGCGCGGTGAACCCGGTCGATTTCCGGCTCATCTGCGCCGTCCGGTAGCGGTCCTCGAACGTCGGCTCGCTCAACCACAGCAGCCGCTCCCAGGGCCGGGATCCCAGCAGGTCCGCCACCCCCGCACCCAGGAGTTCACCGGCCGCGGCGTTGAGGAAGCGGATCCGGCCGTCCAGGTCCAGCGCCAGGCAGCCCACCGGCAGGCGGTCCGTGAAGTCGTAGGCGGCCAGCGCCTCGGCCCGGCTCGGCGTCCGCGGACGGTTCGGCCCCAGGACCACCGGCTGTGCGCCCGGCAGCAGCGGATAGCCGTGCCGAGCGGCCTGCTCCAGCACCCGCGTCGCCCTGCGGCAGAATTCCTCGATCGCCTCACGCTCGGCCTGGTCGAGCTCCGGGGGGTGCCAGGCCGGCCACACCAGACACACGCCGCCCCACACCGCGTCGTCGCCGGTGAAGGGTGCGGCCGCCACGACCGTTTCGTACGGGGCCACCAGCCCGATCCGGGGGTAACGCCGGGCCATGTCGTGGGGGCTGCTCACCCAGACCGGGGAACGCTCCCGCACCGCCTCCGACACCGGAGTCGGATCGTCGATCCCGATCCGCGCCCACAGGGCGGCTATCCGCCGGGACATCCCGGACAGTGCCACCAGCTGAAGCGCGCGTTCCCCCGGCGGCAGTACGTACAGCATGCCGACGGCCGCGTCGACGCCCCGCACCAGACCGCCGAAAAGCCCGGTGAGCCGGCCCAGACCCGGCGTGGGCCGCCGCACATCGTGTCGCTGCACACGCTCACCCCGTCGCAAGCTCGCGTCCTGTCCTCACCCGCGCTCCGCGACTCCGCAAGCCCCCGCCCGCTGGGCCCGGACTGCCCGTCCGGAGCGCGACGTGCCAGGCGCCTACCCGGTTCCGCGGACGACAGCCACGGGAGAGTGGGCGTGCTGAAGCAGGGCCTGGCTCACCGAACCCAGGAGCAACCCCCTGAATCCGCCCATGCCCCGCGAGCCGACGACCGTGAGCGACGCCGTCCTGCCGGCGTCGATCAGTGCCTCACGGGGGTCGCCGTGCACCAATGCGTGCCGCACCGGGACGTCGGGACGGCTCTGCCGGTGACCGGCGAGTACCGCGGTCGGATCCATGCTCTCGTCCGCCGTGCCGGATCGGCCCTTGTGCGCGTACAGGGCGACGAGTTCCGCTCCGCGCAGCTCCGCCTCGGCAAAGGCGAAGTCGACCGCCTTGGCTCCGGCGGCGGATCCGTCGACGCCGAGCACGACCGGCCCGGACGGGTCCGGCTGCTCCCGCACCACCATCACCGGGCACTGTCCGTGAGCGGCCAGGAACACCGCCGTCGAGCCCAGCAGCATCCCGATGAACCCGCCCGTGCCCCGGGGTCCGACAACCACGAGATCCGCGGTGCGCGACTGCAGTTCCAGGACCGACACCGCATCCCCCTGCAGCACGGCCCCCGTGACATTCACCTGGGGCGCCGTGCGCCTGGCGTGCTCCACCGACTCGCGGACCACCCGCTCGGCCGCGTCCTGGAAGACGGTTGCCGGCGGCCCCAGAGGGGAGGGATCCATGGGCACGTGCGCCGGCATGGGCGGCGGCACCAGCGCATGCACGACGCGCAGTTCCGCGCGGCGCGACAGGGCTTCCCGGGCAGCTTCCGCCACCGCCGCGGAGCTGAACTCCGAACCATCGACTCCTGCCACGATCACACCGCCCACCGGCCTCCTCACCTCCATGGATGTCGAGCGCGCGAGGCGTTTCCGTGCGAGTTGCCGGGAGGCGGCACGCATGTGCCGCTCCTCCCCCGACAGGGTGCCTCGGGTTCGGAGCAGCCGCATCCCGGGGGCCGGGGCCGGTGTGCACCGGCCCCGGCCCGCGCTCATGTCACGCCAGTCCGAAGGCCCGGATGACGGTCTGCGTCATCGAGGTGCCCGATCGCTGTGCGGCGGTCACCCGGAGCGACACGAAGTCGGCCCCGGAGGGAGCCCGCAGGGACGTCCGCCACGTCCCCTTCTTCTCCTGGAGGTCCTGTCGGTGCCAAGTGGCGCCGTCGTCGTAGGAGACCTCCAGCACTGCGGCGGAGACGGCGTCCTCGGCGGGAGCGATGCCCGGCAGGACGGGGGTGATGGCGAGGTCGGCCGTGCGCCGCGCACGGCCGGCGGCGTCCAGGTCCGCCGCGTAGTCCAGTTGGGCCAGCGGAACGGTCCCGGGGGCCGAGGCGCCGGAGGTGAACCTCCATTCGGTGCGGGTGGCGGTGGAGTAGGGACTGAGCCCGGTGTCCCCGGTGGTGTCGGCGACGAGCCGGTACGGCAGCGTCCCCGGTTCCAGGTCGTAGGCGTACACGTAGGAGCTGTCGGTGCTGAGCAGTTGCCGTTCGCCCTGGTAGAGCTCGACGTGCTGCGACATGGCGGTTCCGTACTCGGCGCTGCCGGTGTGCGCCGTACCGGAGTCGCCGAAGCCGCCGACATAGAACGAGAGGGACGTCTCGTCGCGGACGGGGAGGTCGTTGTCGAGGAGGCGTGGACGGACGACGGGGCCGAGCCAGCGTTCGTCCTGCTTGCTGCCGGGCCGGTAGGCCGTCGGCAGGTTGCCGGACCCCATCCAGCCGGGCAGGTAGGCGAATTGCTGCCATCTGACGTTGCCGCCCGCGGAGACCCAGTCGGTGCGCTCGCCGGGGGCGACGGAGTCCCCGGTGGTCTGGCTCGCGGCGCCCCACAGGTACGGCGGGTAGTCGACCCGCGTCTCGGTGGCGCGCTTCCCGGGCGGCTGGGCGAAGTCGAGGTCGAGACGCGCGAGGGCGCCCGGATCCGCGACGAGGGAGGGGTCTTCGGGAACGCTTCCGGAGTGGTAGTCGACCAGGTCGTACAGGTACTCCGGTGCGGGATGGGCCTCGATCGCCAGCCGCACCCGCTGCTTGCGGGAGGCCGCGATGTCGCGGATGAGGGCCTCCCCCTCGTCCTGGGTGACCGACGCGACCGGCAGCGGCCCGGCCGTGACGTTGTCGGGGTCGCCGTACCAGTCGTTCTTCCTGCCCGTGCCGTCGTTGACCACCATCAGCATCGCCGCGCCGGCCTCGTGCGCCGCCGCGGCCTGCTCGCTCGGCGGCACCTCAGTGCCGGCGCGTACGACGACGGCCCGGCCGCGGGCCGGCACCCCCGCGTACTCGGCGGCGGATCCGGTCCCGGCGAAGACGGTGTCGAAGCGGGTGTTGCCCTCGGGGAGCGGCGGTGACCCGCGCTGCACGAGGGCGTCGTCGAGCGTGCGGTCGTCGTAGGCGATGGTCAGCGGTGTCTGCTGGGCGCGGAGCCTGGTGGTGAAGACGAAGCTGCCCTTCTTCACCGGGTGGTCGGCGGTGGGAAGTGCCCACAGGCTGTCGTAGCGGGAGTCCGGGAAGACCGACTCGACGAGGCCGCCGTCGCCCGCGGTGGGCTTGTCCGAGGTGAAGGAACGGTAGATCTCGAGCCTGCTGCTGACGACGGCGCTGGGCTTGGGCGTGATCGCCCGCACCTGGCGTGCCTGTGAGGCGTCGAGCGGCACCTCGCGGTCCCTGGTGAGGTCGACCTCCGGCGCGGCGAGCAGCGCGACCCCGAGGGAGTGGGGGCCGTGGGTGCCCTCCACCTCGGCGAAGGTCAGGACCGTGTAGGGGCCGGGCGCCAGACGCTGCGTCAGCGTCCCGTCCTCGGGCACCTCGGCGAAGGACGAGCCCCTGGTGCTCCGGATCTCGATGAATCCGCCCATCGGCCTGCCGGAGCGGTCCTTCATCCGCACGGTGAGGTTGTAACGCTCGGGTTCGACGCTGACGCCCGCGGCGGTGTGCGCGAGGACGGCACCGCCGCCGTCACGGGCGAGGACCTGGGCGGAATACTGGCCGGCGGCCCGGCCCCTCGGGTCCGCGGTGAGGCCGACCCGTGCGGAGCCGTGTGCCGGCAGATCGACGTGGTTCGAGGCCAGGGCGAACACCCCGGCCGCCGAGTCGCCCGGATCGACGGACAGGTCCAGGGCGACGGGGTGGTCCGCGGTGTTGGTGTAGACGATCTCGCGTGCGACCGGCTGGGTCCCGGAGCTCGACCACGGGACGAGTCCGGCGTCCACCGAGCCGGTCGCGACGACGGGCGCGTCGTAGGCGGCCGCCACGTCGACCCGCCCGGTGCCCGCCCGGTAGGGCGTCCAGGCGGGTGTCCGGACGCTGGAGCTCATCAGAGCGTCCTTGATCTGCCGGCCCGTCCAGTCGGGATGCTTCTGCGCCAGCAGGACGGCCGCGCCGGCCACGTGGGGAGCGGCCATGGAAGTGCCGCTCAGGGTCTGGTAGTAGCCCTCCCCCGAGGCCGCGTACTGGGAGCGGGCCGCCAGCACGTCGATGCCGGGGGCGGTGATGTCGGGCTTGAGGCCGTCGTCGAGCCCGCGGGGCCCGGAGCTGGACCGCGGATCGAGCCGGTCGGAGGTGTCGACCACGCCCACGGTCAGCGCGGCGTCCGCCGTCCCCGGTGCCGACAGGCTGTACGGGGAGGGTCCCGCGTTCCCGGCGGCGACGACGAAGAGCGCGCCGGTCTCGGCGCTGAGGGCGTTCAGGCTCTGGCTCATCGGGTCGGACTGGTCGGTGAGGAACCGGTTGCCGAGGCTCATGTTGACGACCTTGGCGTGCTCGGTCCGCGCCGCCCACTCCATGCCGGCGATGATCCAGGACTCCTGGCCGACGCCGTCGTTGTCGAGCACCTTGCCCACCAGCAGGTCGGCGGAAGGGGCGACGCCCCGTTCCCTGCCGCCCGAGGCGGCGCCGGTGCCGGCCACGGTCGACGCCGTGTGCGTGCCGTGGCCGTCCCGGTCGGTGACGTCCTGGTCGGGGACAAAGCTCTCGGTGGCGACCACACGGTCCACGAGATCGGGGTGCGCGGTGTCCGCGCCGGTGTCCAGTACGGCCACCTTGACCCCGGTGCCGGTGGTGCCTGCGGCCCAGGCCGTGGGGGCACCGATGTGCGCGGTGGTGTCGGCGAGGAAGGCCTCCGCCTTGCCGTCGAGCCAGATCCGGTCCACGCCGAACGCGAAGGACGGCCCGTCCGGCACGCGCTGACCGGCGGACGCACGGTTCTTCTGACGCTCGGCGCCGGTGCCGGTGAGCGCCGACCAGAACTGCGCGGCCCGTGACCGGCCGGCGAGCAGCACTTCGCCGTTGATCGACGGGAGGTCGGCTCCGGCCTCGGCCCCGGGCAGCGCGGTGAAGGATCTCCTGGCGGTCGCCGGCTTCAGGTGGCGGACGATGAGGGGGAGTTCGCGGGCGCGGGCGTCGTCGTACCCCTGGGCCACCAGTTGGGTGACATTGAACAGCCGCCGGTCGAGCCGGTCCGACGCGATGTAGGGCATGACGTCGTCGGGATAGACATAGGTGTCGGCGCCGTCGGCGAGCACCCGGACCGATCCCGTGGCCCCGGGCGGGCGTTGCACGCTCACCGAGGCGGGTGTCCCGGCCGGGCCGGGCGTCACGGTCACCTTGTCGCCGGTGATCAACGTGACCGTCGCCGCCGGTCCCGGGGTCCGCCCGCCGGGTACGGCCGCGGACGGGGGTCCCGAAGGCGCCCCGAGCGCCTGACTGGGCGTCATCAAAGCAGCGACGAGGGCAGTTGTGATGCCCATGACCGCTGTTCCCGATCTTCGCGCAACTGGTGGCCGCACGACACCTCCCATGGTTGATGGTCGACCGAGATTCGATCACCTCCGGCGAAGCCATGTACAGATCTTTCATTTCTGTCAACACGCCTACTACGCTGCGGTGTTCAGCACCCCACGGGGTCCGGGGGGCTTTCCCGACGAGCCCGTGGGTAAGGGGAGTTGGGGGAATACTCCCGTTGACACGGTGGCGACGAGGGGACGGGGCCCGCTGGTGGGTGCGGCGCGAGACGGCGAGAAGGAGCGGACGCGGGAGCTGGCCCGTGAGGCTGTGCGACGGTTGGCCCCGCAGGAGCTGCCGTTCTTCGAGGAGACGGCCGACGCCTATTTCGAGGACCCGGCCCAAGCGCCGTGGAAAGCACGTGCCGAGCCGCTGGGCATCGGGATCGAGGCCCTCGCCGTGGGCTCGTGGACGCTCTTCGCCCTGCCGGTCGCGACGTCCGTCGTCGGAACCATCGCCACCGACCGTTTGCGCGAGGCGCACCGGCGGGGCTGGTGGCGCAGGCGCGGAGCACTGGAGGAGGATCGTACGGACGGCGCCCCGGACGGTGAGGCCGCCGGTGGTCAGGACGGTGTCGCGGACAATCCGTTCGCCGCACCGGGCGCAGCCCGGTCCGCGGCGCCGGTGGGACAGGGGCCGTGGGACCTCGACCTGCTGCGGCGTGTCGCCTACGACAACGGGGTCAGGCTGGGCCTGTCGCCGGACCAGGCGGGACTCCTCGCCGACGCCGTCCTGGGCGGGTTCGTCGCGGGCCGGGACGCATCGGCTCCCGGGGCGGCCGGTCGGTCCGCGAGCGGCGGCGGGGCGGAGGACACGCCCTCGTGACGGTGGTGTCGAGCCCAGCCGGGGCCGGCCGCTCGGCGGGGATGCAGCACCCGTTCCGGCTGCCCTCCGGCACCTCACTGCGCTTCGCGTTGCTGATCATGAGCACGTCGGTGGCGATGGCGGCGGAACTCGGCTCGCTCGCCACCACCACGGCGTACCTCACGCTGGGCGGCGGCAGCGTGGACTCGCTGACCAAGGTGCTCGACTGCGCGTCGAAGAACTTCGCCGGCGCCGCGTCCGATCCCGAGGCGTTCGCCCGCCGCTGCGGACTGTCGGACCTCGGCGGCGGCGGAAGCACCGTCGAACTGGCGGCCTTCGCCGCGCTCTGGCTGGGCGTCGGCATCACCTACTGGCTCCTGCCCGTCCACCGGCTGCGCCGCCGCCGGCTGCGGCCCTTCCGGCCCGACGCGCACCCGGGCATCCAGCACACGCTCACCGAACTGACGGCCCTGGCCGAACTGCGGTGCGCGGTGCGTTTCGTCGTCGACCGGCGGGACCAGCGTCCCACCGGGCTCGCCTTCGGCAGAGTCGGCCGGCGCTACGTGATGCTCAGCGGCGGCCTGCTGCGTCTGCACGACCTCGATCCCGAGGCGTTCCGCGCGATCGTCCTGCACGAACTCGCGCACCTGCGCAATCGCGATGTCGACATCGCGTTCCTCACCCTCATCTGCCACCGGCTGTTCCTCTTCGCCGTGGCCGTCCCGATGGCGGTGACGGCGCCGTTCGCCCTGCTGGTGAGCTGGCTGCTGCTGCCGAGCAGTGTGGTGTTCGGGACTCTGCTCATCGCCGCCCAGTGCGCTCTCGCGGTCACGGTCGCGCACGCCGTCGGCGCGGTACTGCGCAGCCGCGAGCTGTACGCGGACGCCCGGGTCGCACTGTGGACTCAAGGCGCCCAACCCCTGCGGCGCCTGCTCGCCACGCAGCACGTCCACGAGCGGACCGCACCCCGCCGGCGGCTGCTGCCGCTCCGCCGCACGCATCCTTCCGCCGCCAAACGGCTGGCCGCGCTCGGCGACACCAGCCTGCTGTTCCGCTTCTCCCCCTGGGACGCTTTCGGACTGGCGCTGTCCTGCTCGCTGGTCTACCTGCCGGTGGCGCAGTGGACCGGCGACGCGATCGGGCTGACCGACCGCGACAGCGTGCCGCGCACCCTGGTCCCCGCCGTACTGCTGGGCGGCAGTGTGGCCGCGGGCATCTGGCGTGCCACGCTGGGCGCGCACCTGAACCGCACCAGGTGGGCGGGCGCCCACTCCACCGGGCTGGCCGTGGGCTGCGGCCTCGCCCTGGGCACGTTCGGGGACGAGGAGCACCGTACGGCCCTGGCCCTGGGGGTCTCCGACTCGCCCGCGGTGCAGGTGGCGTTGTGGCTGCTCTTCGCCGCCTCCGGCTACGCATTCGTACGGTGGAACGCGGTCACCGCCCGCGCCTGGGCGCCGGTCGTGCTGGCCGCCCGCCGTCCGTACCTGCCGATCGCGTGCTGCTGCGCGGCCGCTGTGGCACTGCTGGGCATCTGGCTCGGCCACGTCCGTCCCATGGGGCAACCGGGCTTCTCCCTGCTGACCATGCCGAGTCCGCTGAACCTGCTGCCCACACCGCTGGACTACCTCGGCTACGTGTTCTCCATGGCCGTCGTCCACCCTCCCCCGCCGGGCGTGATCGCGGTGGTCGCCGCCACCGCCGCGGTGCCGCTGGCAGCGCCCTTCTGGACACGGCTCCTCGCCCGCGGCAGGGACGACGCGCACACCGCGGGTGCCGGACGGTTTCTGCTCCGGTCCCCGTCCGCGGAGGCGTCCGCAGCACTCCTCGCACCCCAGCGCCTGCGTCCGCTGCGGGCGCTGCTGTGCGGCGTCGTGTTCGGCGCTGCCGCGGGGTTCGCGCTGTGGACGGAACACGTGGTCAGTGCCCTGGTCTTCCCGTGGCCGATCCAGTTGCTCGGTTCGGTGTTCACCCTCTACACGGTGCCCGTCGCGATGCTGCTGCAACTGGCCGCCGGATTCTTCGCCGCACGGCGCGGTGCGCACCTCGACCTGCGCGCCCTGCACGGCGTGCTCGCCGTGATCGGAGCGGGGCTGCTGATCCCCTTCGCCTCGTTCCTCGCACGCGACCATTTCGCCTGCGTCCGCTGGGGCGTCAGCCACCCGGCGTGCCAGGAGGATCCGCTGTCCGGCATGGTGTTCATCTCGACGACGATCACGGCCTGGACGGCCGCCTTCGCCCTGCTCCTCCTGCCCGCAGGGACGGCGCTGCTCGACAAGGTCCGGAGTCCCGCAGGCCTCCCCGGTCCGCCGGTGCCGTGGCCCGGACCCGGGCGGCCGCCTGGGCCGCATGGGTGACGCTGCGCAGCGCCTCCGCGCCCGGCCTGCCCTGTCACCCGACGGCGTCCGCGCTCCGTGCATACGGTGACGCCAGGAGGTGGCGGATGCGCGTGGGGCTGCAGGCACTCGGCATCGGTGACGGTGCCCGTCCGGAGATCATCAAGGCGGTGGCCACGGCCGCCGAGACGCACGGCTTCGCCCGGCTCTGGTGCGGCGAGCACGTGGTCCTCGTGGACGCGCCCGACTCCCGTTACCCCTACTCCGCGGACGGCCGGATCGCCGTGCCCGCGGACGCGGACTGGCTGGACCCGCTCCTCGCCCTGAGCTACGCGGCCGCCGTCACCAGCAGCATCGAACTCGCCACCGGTGTGCTCCTGCTGCCCGAGCACAACCCCGTCGTGGTCGCCAAGCAGGCCGCGACGCTCGACGTGCTCTCCGCCGGGCGGTTCACGCTCGGGCTCGGGGCCGGCTGGTCGGCCGAGGAGTTCGCGGCGCTCGAGGTCCCCTTCGCCGGGCGCGGGCGGCGCGCCGAGGAGTACCTCGCCGCGATGCGTGTCCTGTGGGCCGAGGATCCGGCCTCCTTCGCCGGGGAGTTCACCGCCTTCGACGCGATCCGGGTCAACCCGAAACCGGTGCGCGGCGGCCGGCTCCCGGTCGTGGTCGGCGGCAACAGCGACGTCGCCCTGCGCCGCGCGGCACGGCACGCCGACGGCTGGTACGGCTTCTACGTCGCGGCGGCCGATGTCCCCTCGCATGTGGCCGTCCTCGCCGACGAGTGCGCCCGCACGGGCCGTTCCCTGGACGGATTCACCATCGCCGTCGCGTTGACCGACGGCACCCCGGAGCAACTGCCCGGCCTCGCGGCGGCGGGCGTCTCGGAGATCGTCGTCGTCGGCACGCCCCCGCCGGCACCCGAGGCGGCGGCCGGCTGGGTCGCGGACCTCGCCCGGACCTGGATCGTCCCGGACGAGTGACCCACGGCCGCCCGCACCTCTGGCGGAACGGCAAAGGGTCTGCCCGTGACCGCGCGGCCGTGGGCAGACCCTTCGTGAGGCAGGCCTGGCTACTTCTTGAAGGAGTAGTTCATCATCTTCGTCGCGTCCGACGCACGGCTGGTCGCTGAGGAGGAGGCGAGAACGGTGCCGATGACCGTCTTGCCGTTCCGGGTCGCGGCGAAGACCAGGCAGTACTTGGCGGCCGTGCCGGAGCCGGTCTTGATGCCGATGGTCCCGGCGTAGCTGCCGAGCAGGGTGTTGGTGTTGGTCCACGTCATGTAGCGGTAGCCGCCACTCTTCGTGGTCACCTTCTGCTTGGTCGACTTCGTCTTCACCACGGTGCGGAAGTTGATGTACTTGATCGCGCTGGTGGCGAGCTTGGTGAGGTCGCGCGGCGTCGAGTAGTTCGCCCCGTTCCCGATGCCGTCGAACGAGTCGAAGTGGGTGTTCTTCAGGCCCAGGGTCTTCGCCGTGGAGTTCATCTTGCCGATGAACGACTTGACCCGCGCCGCGCGTGAGCTGCCCGTGCCGAACTTGTCGGCGAGGGCGTAGGCCGCGTCGCAGCCGGACGGGAGCAGCATCGCATACAGCAACTGACGGACGGTCAGCTTGTCGCCGACGACCAGGTGCGCCGAGGAGGCGCCCTTGGCGACGATGTAGTCGCTGTACGCCTTCTGGATCGTGACCTTGGCGTCGAGGTTGAGATGGGGCTGGGCAAGCACGACGCGCGCAGTCATGATCTTGGTCGTCGAACCGGTGGAACGACGGACGTCGGCGGACTTCTGGAAGAGGGTCTTGCCGGTCGCGTAGTTCATCACGAAACCGCCCTTGGCGGTGATCGCGGGCACCGGAAGAGTCGCGGCCTGGGCGGGGGCTGTCAGCACCCCCGCGGACAGCAGCCCTCCCGCGGTGACGGCCACCGTGACCACGCGAGATGTCATTTTTATGGCGCTTTTCAAAACGTATGCCCCCATGTGTTCCTGCGGATTGACGGCAGGAATCGGCCGTCGACGCATTGGACATCCGGGAGGGGCAAAGGGATGTACCTCCCACCAAGAATTCTTCAGGCCTTCTCCGTCCCACCACACGGCCGGGCCGCACATCCCGGTCCGCGAGTAACAGCGGTGGTGTGTACGGAAGTTCGTACCGTCGGCCTGCACCGCCGGAACCTGACGGACGAGCAGTGGGCCGTGGTCGAAAGGTGACTGCCGGCGACGCGTCCCGGGCCGCGTTCGCCCTGCGAGACGATGCTCAACCTTCTACTGCGGCAGAGGCCGTCACGCGCGCAACGAAGCTCCGGTTGATGCCGGTGACCTACCAAGTCACCCGCACCGACCGGAGCTTCCATGGGCATCGCGCGGACGGTGACCTGCCGTCGAGACTGGCGACCTTCCCTGATCCACATGACCGGCGCGGCACGCGTCACGCGTGGGGCTGCAACTCCCCCGGGCCTCCGGTCAGGAGTACACGGTCTTTCCCAGCGAATACGCGACCTCTCCACCCTTCACGACGTACGCGCGCAGCGTCAGCGGGGTGTCTTCGGGGAGGTCACCCGATACGTAGTCGGTGTAGGGAGAGTTGTGCCCGGCGGTCGTGGCGATCCTGAAGTCGCCGTTCAGATGGGCCGCGATCCCGTAACCGTCGGCCAGACCGTCCCAGGCACCCACGGTGTCCCCGGTTCCGGGACCGATGACACCGTGAGGGTCCGCGTACCAATCCGCCGACCCGGCGAGCACTCCGTTGTTGTAGACGTTGATCGTGTAGTCGCCGTCGGGGAAAGACTGGTAACTGAAGGTGAACGTGGGAGCGGCGGAAGCCGGTCCGGCGTTCGTCAGCGTCACGCCGGCTGCGAGAGCGAGCGTTCCGGCAAGTGCGCCGAGTCTTGCTTTTGTGCGAGCCATTTCGAGTGCTCCCCTCCGAGGTGCCCTGTGTGAAAGCCACAGTCTGCGATCTTGTCGTGACCTTGTCAATGATGTTCATGGCTGCCATACAGGCTGCTCAGCGGCTCTCAAGCACAGCGCGTAGTGCACCCGCTTGTCCTCGACCAGGAACCGGGCGTGGCCATGCTGTGCGTGCAGGGCATCAGCCGTCACGATCACCCCGGTCAGGTCGAACGGGGCCAACAGCGCGGCGGGGGTGTCGTCGTGGCACGAGCCCCGGGTGCTCCTGCCGCTCACCGCCGGGGGGCGGTGCCGGATGGGCCGCATCCCAGCAGGTCTGCGAGACCATCCGGCGGATCGTCGCGGTGCTCGGGGGCTGTGCGAACGGTCAAGGCGGACACGACCCCGGGCTCCGTCATACCGACGGCGGGCCCGCCTCGATGCGGCGCAGTACCGGGAGCAGGCGGTCCAGGTCCGGGTTGCTCTGAACCTGCCGCTCGTCCCACCATGTGGCGCCGGCGTCGCGCAACGGCCCGATCACGTCCCTGGCCTTCGCCGCGTCCAGGGGCGTCGCACCGCCGAGCACGAACTCGAAGGGGCGGTCGATCCCGGCCGTACGGTGCTTGCGCACAAAGCTGACCAGCTCCTGCACCTCCGTCACGTCCGGCACCTGACCATGCCGGGCCGTCTCGAACAGCGGCACCGCACCGTCCCATTGTGCGGCCCGCCGCATGGGCGCCCGGCGAGGCCAGAACCCCCCGATCCAGACCGGCGGAGCGGGCTGCTGCACGGTGGCGGGCAGGAGCGTCACGTCCCGCACCTCGTAGTGCCGGCCATGGTGGTTCACCCGCTCGCCCGACCAGAAGCGCCTGAGCACCTCCAACCCTTCGTCGAGGCGCTCTCCAAGAACCCGCGGCTCGGCGGTGTCGCCAAAGCTCGCGTACTCGTCCTCGACCGGGCCGCCCAGGCCCGCGGCGAAGATCGCCCGGCCACCGCTGAGGTGGTCCAGCGTGACCACCTGGCGGGCGAGCTGCTGCGGACGGTAACGGGGAACCGGCGTCAGCAGGGTGCCCAGCCGGATCCGGGAGGTCGCCAGCGCGGCGGCGGTCAGCAGCATCCACGGGTCACCGAAGGGACGTCCCTGATGCCGCCGGTGGAGTATGTGGTCCCACACGAAGAACCCGTCCCAGCCGGCCTGCTCGGCGGCGGCCGCCGCGGTCGCGGACATTGCGGGGGTCCGCGAAGTCCCCGAAGTTGGGCACGTTGATCGAGAAGCGCATCCCCGCAGGATGCCCAGTCGGCCGTCCAAGGAGCAATCGGATTTGGATCGAGCCGGCAGCCCCGTTGCGGGACCTCACACGGCGGGCCGGGGCGGGTGGTGGCGCAGCAGGGTTCCGGCCTTGGCTTCGAGGAGTGCCACCGCGAGCAGTTCGCCGTCGGCGGGGCCGTAGTGGTCGAGTGCCTCCTCGTGGAGGAGGCGAACGGTGTCCGCGATGGCGTGCGGCGTGCCGAGCTGCGCCGCCAGGGACGTCACCGTGGCGAGTTGGTCACGGATGTGGTCCAGGCCGAAACTGGGGAGGTAGTCACCGGCGAGGAGGGCCGGCAGATCCTTCCGGATGAATGCGCTGGAGGCCGGGCTCTCGGCCAGGACTTCCGTGAGCACACCCAGGTCTATGCCCGCGCGGTCACCGAGCAGCAGGGCCTCCGCGGTGGCCGCCGCCTGGCCGAACCACAGGAGGTTCACCAGCAGTTTGGCGGTGTAGCCGGTGCCGGGTCCACCGACGTGGGTGAGGCGGTCGGCGACCGCGGACAGGACCGCGCGATGGCGGTCGAGAAGTGCGGCCTCGCCGCCGACGAACAGCCGCAGCCGTCCCGCGGCGGCGTCCTCGGGGGATCCGCCGATGGGTGCCTCGAGGAATCCGTGTCCGTGCGCGGCCGCCCGCTCCCGGCAAGGAATCGCCGCCGTCGGGGTGTTGCTGCTCATGTCGATCCAGACGGCTCCCGGCGCGAGCGCTTCCAGCACGCCGTCGCCGACGGCCTCCGCGACCTCGGCCGGTCCGGGCAGGACGGTGAGCAGGACATCCGCCCCCGTCGCCGCGCCCAGGGCGGAGCCGGGCGACTGGGCCCCGCACGACAGGGCCGCTTCCCGGCGTTCGGGCCGTACGTCGAAGGCCCGCACCTCGTGTCCCGCACGGACCAGATTGCCGCACATGGGTTCACCCATGCGCCCGACACCGAAGAGGCAGATCGTCGACACAGGCGGATGGTATCCCGGCCGCACGGACGCCCCTTTCGGCCCGCGCTACCGGCGAAGGCCGAGCGCGTCCCTGCCCGCGTAGCGGGCCTGGGCGCCCAGTTCCTCCTCGATGCGGATGAGCTGGTTGTACTTGGCGGTGCGGTCCGAGCGGGACATCGACCCGGTCTTGATCTGGCCGCAGCCGGTGGCGACGGCGAGGTCGGCGATCGTGGTGTCCTCGGTCTCGCCGGAGCGGTGCGACATCGCCACCGTGTAGCCCGCTCGGTGGGCGGTGCCGACAGTGGCCAGGGTCTCGGTGAGGGTGCCGATCTGGTTGACCTTCACCAGGATCGAGTTGGCGATCCCGTTGCCGATGCCCTCACGCAGCAGGGTCTCGTTGGTGCAGAACACGTCGTCGCCGGTGAGCTGGCAGCGGTCGCCGAGGCGGGCCATGAGCAGCCGCCAGCCGTCGAGGTCGTCCTCGGCCATCGGGTCCTCGATCGAGGCCACCGGGTGGCGGGCGACCAGTGCGGCGAGGTAGTCCACGTGCTGCTCGGGTGTGCGGCGGATGCCCTCGCCCGCGTAGTCGTAGACCCCGTCCCGGAAGAACTCCGAGGTGGCGGGGTCCATGACGACGGTGATGTCCTCGCCGGGCTTGTAGCCGGTGCGCTCGACGGCGCGGACGACAAAGTCCAAGGCCTCGTCGGCGGTGCGCAGGTTCGGGGCGAATCCGCCTTCGTCGCCGACGCCGGTGCTGTGGCCGGCCGCGATGAGGTCGCGGCGCAGGGTGTGGAAGACCTCGGAGCCCATGCGGACGGCCTCGGCGAAGGTGGCCGCGCCGATCGGGGCGATCATGAACTCCTGGAAGTCCAGCGGGTTGTCGGCGTGCGCGCCGCCGTTGATGATGTTCATCATCGGCACGGGCAGCAGACGTGCGTCCACGCCGCCGACGTACCGGTACAGCGGCAGGCGGTGGGCGGCCGCGGCGGCCTTGGCCACCGCGAGCGAGACGCCCAGGGTGGCGTTCGCGCCGAGCCGGGATTTGTTGGGGGTGCCGTCCAGTTCGATCAGCGCCGTGTCGACGGCGGCCTGGTCCTCGGCGTCAAGGCCCGTCACAGTGTCGGCGATGGTCTCGTTGACGGCGTCGACGGTCCGGCGCACCCCCTTGCCGTGGAAGCGGCCGGGGTCCTCGTCGCGCAGTTCCACGGCCTCCCGGGCGCCGGTCGACGCCCCGGAGGGTACGGCGGCGCGGCCGGTCGAGCCGTCCGTCAGCTCGACGTCCACCTCGACGGTGGGGTTGCCCCGGCTGTCGATGATCTCGCGCCCGAGGACACGGGTGATGGCGGTCATGGTGCAGCTCCTCACGTTCGGATCCGGAATAAGTTCCTCGTTGAAACAAAGTGAGTTCCCGGAGGGAACTTACTATGGGGCCATGAAGATGCACAACGCCGACGCGACCTGCGGGATCGCCCAGGCCGCCGTGGTCCTGGGCGACTGGTGGAACGTCCTGGTCCTGCGCGAGGTGGCCCGCGGCCACGTACGGTTCGACGCCCTCGCCGCGGAACTGGGCCTGTCCCGCAAGGTCCTCACCGAACGGCTCGGACGGCTCGTCGCGCACGGTGTGCTGCGCCGCAGCCTCTACCAGCGCCGCCCGGTCCGGTACGAGTACCTGCTGACCGACGCGGGCGCCGGGCTGCTCCCCCTCCTGGTGGCGATGCAGGACTGGGGCGACCGGTGGGTACTGGGCGACGGAAGCCTGACCGCCACGGCGGCCGAGGACAGCGCGGAGCACGCCCGCGTGCACTCCCTCACCGGCACCCGGCTCGCCGCGGGGCTGGAACTGCCGGGCAGTGACGGGACACCGCTCGACGCGGTCTCCCCGGACGCCGCCGCGACCGTCCTGTTCACCTACCCCGCCACCGGGGTGCAGTGGGACGAGCCGCTGCCCGGCGCGGCCGGCTGCACCCTGGAGAACCGGCTGTTCCGCAACGCCTGGCCCGCCCTCCGGGACGCGGGCGCCGCCGTCCACGGCGTGAGCACCCAACTCCCCCACGAACAAGCCGCCTTCGCCCACGCGGAGTCGGTGCCGTACCCGCTCCTGTCGGACGCCCGCCTTCGTCTCGCCGCGGCCCTGCGCCTGCCCACCTTCCACGCCGCCGGACGGCCGCGGCTCAAGCGCAGCGTGCTCGTCCTGGACCGGCAGCGGACGGTTCGGCACGTGCTCTTCCCCGTCGAGGACATCGCCCACGCGGTGGACGAGGCCCGGCGGATGGGCACGGAGGTCGCCCGCGATCCCGCCTGAGAGCCGGACCGCCGGGGCCGCGGCCGTGCGGTGTCCGCGTGCGACGCGCGTGCGCCGCTCCCGCTTCCGTGCGCTCCTGCTGAGAGCCGTTCCCGCCTGACAGGATCGACGCGGGGGCGGCGCGGTTGCGGCCGCGAGAAGGACTGCGACAGGGGGGCGTATGACGCGGCGATGGCTGGTGACGGGGTGTTCTTCGGGACTGGGGTCCGCGCTCGCGAGCGCTGTCGCGGAATCCGGTGACCTGCTGGTCGCCACAGCCCGGCAGCCGGCTGTGCTGGAGGGTCTGGCGGCCCGGTACCCGAGCCGGGTGACGACCGCGTCGCTGGACGTGAGCGACCCGGGGCACTGCGAGGCCGCGGTGGCCCACGCGGTCGAGCACTTCGGCGGGGTGGACGTGCTCGTCAACAACGCCGGAACGGGCCTGCTCGGCGCGCTGGAGGAGGTCTCGGACGACGAACTGCGCGACCAGCTGGAGGTGCTGACGGTCGCCCCGTGGCGTCTGACGCGCCTGGTCCTGCCGCTGATGCGCCGTCAGGGCTCCGGCCACATCGTCAACATCTCGTCCCTCGCGGGCCGGATGGGCTTCCCCGGGCTGTCCGCGTACGTGACGGGCAAGTACGCGCTGGAGGGCATGAGCCAGGCACTCGCCGCGGAGGTGGCGCCGTTCGGGATCCGGGTGACCGTGGTCGAACCGGGCGCGTTCGCCACCCGCTACGGCACGGCGCTGACCGACGCCGCCACCTGCATCCCGTCCTACGCGCAGAGCACGGGCGAGACCCGTACGGGCATGCGCGGCATGGCCGACAACCCCACCCTCAGTGACCCCGGGACCTTCGCCACCCACGTCGTGCGGCTCGTCGCGTCGGACGCGACGCCGCTGCGGGTGCCGATCGGCCCCGACGCGTACGCCTTCCTCGACATGATCGAGGCCGCCACCCGCGAGGAGCTCGCGGCTGCCCGCGCGTTCATCGCCGACGCGGTCCCCCCGCCGGCGGACGACAGCGCCTCCCCGGCGCCCCTGACGACGGGCCCGTGACGTCCGCACCGCCCAAAGCGTCGTCCATGTCCAGTCAATCAGGCTTCCGTGGCCTCACCTTGGTCCCTGCGCGGTGCGGCTCAGCACAGCGCGCAGGCGTTCACGCCCCGCGAGAACGCTCGCCTCCCACAGCCCCGCGATGTCACCGGACACCGAAAGGAGCTGCAGCCGCTCCTCTTCGGCACGGAAGGCACCGCCGCCCACGTTCCGGTCCAGCATCCCCACCGCGGTGAGCGCCGCATGGCCGCAGGACATCGCGTCCTCCACACTCCCGCCGGCGTTCGCCAGGAGGGCGTGACGCATGACCAGAACGGCGAAGGAGGCATACGTGTCGGCGACACCCGACATCTCCCCTTCGCGTGGTTGGAGTTCGGCGAACCGCTGCAGCGCGCGGACGCGATCAAGGGCGTCGGCAACCGGGCGGTCGGCGTACCAGAGGGCGTGAGCGGACTCCACGTACAGATCCATGTCGGTCTCCCGCCCGGCCCCGCCGGCACGCAACCCCACGAGCAGCGGCGCCATCCGCTCCACGCATGCCGCCACGTACAGGCGGACCGTCTCACGCCCGGTACGTCGCAAGGTCTCCGCCACGGCATCCGGCACCAGGGTCCTCACGCCCGCCTCCCCAAGGCGATGGATACAGAGACATCGTGTTCAGCGCAGTCTTCCACGGCGCCTTACAACCGCCCCACCGCGCAAGCCCTCGCCATGCCGGGTGGATCAGGTCTCGGCGAGGAGCCAGCGGACCTCGCGGCGGAGCAGTTCGCGGCGGGTGGCGGACGCGTAGGACTCGACGCCGTGCCCGAGCGCGTCGTAGACGGTGCGCCGGCGGCCGTCCTGCCGGGCGAGCACCAGCGGGTGGTCGCGGCCGTCGAGGGTGTGCGCCAGGAGCACGTCGGCCTCCCGCAGCAGTTCCAGATGGCTGTAGAGCTCGTCGTGGACCGCGATCTCGCCGAGTCCGGCCAGCACGGGCCCTGCCGCCGGGGTCAGTCGCTGCGGGCCGATCGGGGGGTGCATCGACAGGCCCGTCACCCAGCGCACCCCGAGGCGTTCCGTCCATGCGGGGACCGCCCCGAAGGTGTTGGCCGCGGTGTGCACGCCCAGGAGCGGACGGTCGGAGGCCAGGTAGTCGAGGAGTGCCGTCGGCGGTCCGGTCGGCGGCCCCGGGAGCGAGTCGAGCCCGCTGTTGACGATCAGCAGGTCGGCGTCCGGCAGGTCCGCGCGGTCGGACCGGTCGGTGGTCGCGACGGCGCACGTCCAGCCGGCGTCGTCCAGGCAGGACGCGAGGGCCCGCGAGGTCGCCGTGAAGTCGTGCCAGGGGTCGTCGGCCCCCGTCACGCCGGAGAGGACGACGATGTGCTTCACGGGATGCTCCAGGGGCGGGCCGCGGGCGCGGCGGGAACGGGTACCGGGGGCAGCAGGCCTTCCTCGCGGAGCCGGCGCCACAGGGCGGGCGGGACGTCGGTCGTCGCCCAGTCGAGGTTCTGCCGGACCTGGTCGTACGAGGCGGGTCCGGTCAGGACGCAGGAGACGGCGGGGTGCCCCAGCGGGAACTGGAGTGCGGCGGCGGCGGTCGGCACACCGAACTCGCGGCAGACGCGCGCGATCCGCGCCACCCTCGCGCGGATCTCCTCGGTCACCGGCCGGTAGCGGAACTGCGGATGCGCCACTCCGTCGATCAGCCCGCCGTGCAGGGACTGGGCGGCGACGACCTTGACGCCCCGCCGTTCGGCCGCGGGCAGCAGTTCGAGGCGGGCCTGTGTGTCGAGCAGGGTGTAGACGCCGGCCGCCAGCACGATGTCGATGTCGGTCTCCCGGATGAACCGGGCAAGCATGGGGGCCTGGGTCATGCCGACCCCCACCGCGCCGATCACGCCCTCGTCCCGCAGCTGCGCGAGGGCGGGCCACGCGCCGTTCAGGGCCTGTTCCCAGTGGTGGTCGGGGTCGTGGAGGAAGACCAGGTCCACCCGGTCGACGCCCAGCCGCCGCAGGCTCTCGTCGAGGGAGGTGCGCACCGCGTCGTGGCTGAAGTCGTAGATCCAGCCGGCGCCGGTGCGCGCCGTGTCGGGGTGGCCGGGGCGCACCAGCCGGCCGACCTTGGTGCTGAGCAGGTAGGAGTCGCGCGGCCGGTCCCGCAGCATCCGCCCGAGGAGCAGTTCCGAGCGTCCGTCGCCGTACATGGGCGCGGTGTCGAAGTAGCGGAACCCGCTGTCCCATGCCGCGTCAAGACACTCCGCGGCCTGGTCGTCCGGTACGGGCGGCTGCGCGATGGCCGCCGCCCCGAAGCCCAGGCGGGGCAGCGCCGCCACCGCGGGCCGGGGGCCGGCACCGTGACGCATCAGGCCTTCACTCCCCCGGAGAGCAGGTCGACCCGCCAGTAGCGCTGCAGCGACAGGAACAGCAGTGCCAGCGGGATGATCGACAACAGTACTCCGATGATGACGATGGAGTACTGCGCGGCCTGGCCGCCGGTGATGATCAGCAGCCCGTACAGGCCCTCGGTGAGCGGGTAGAGGCGGTCGGTGTTGAGCATGACGAACGGCAGCAGGAAGTTGTTCCAGATGGCGATGAACTGCAGGAGGAACACGGTCACCAGGGCCGGCGCCATGAGGCGGGTGCCGATGGACAGGAAGATCCGCGCCTCCGAGCCCCCGTCGACGCGGGCCGCCTCCAGGATCTCGTCGCTGACCGAGGCCTCCGCGTAGATCTTGCACAGGTAGATGGCGAACGGGCTGACCAGCTGCGGCAGGATGACCGCCGCGTAGTTGTTGGTCATGCCGACCTTCGCCAGCATCAGGAACTGGGGAATGGCGAGCACGATCTGCGGGAGCAGGACCGCGCCGACGATGATCCGGAACGTCCAGATGCTGCCGGGGAAGCGGTACTTGCCGAGCGCGTACCCGGCGCAGCCGCAGATGGCCGTCGACAGCGCGGCGCCACCGAAGGCGTACACGACGGAGTTGAACGCCCAGCGGACGAAGATGCCGTCGTTGTAGGTGAACAGCGCCTGGATGTTGGAGACGAAACCGCCGTGGAAGGCGGGCTGGAAGGGCGGCGTGGAGAACAGCTCGTCGTTGGTCTTGGTGGACGCGATCACGATCCAGAGCACGGGCAGCACGCAGTAGAGGGCGCCGAGGGCCAGGATGATCGTGGGGACCAGGTTGACCCGGCCGGAGGCGGGCCGCCGGCGCGCGGCCTCCGCGGCGGGGCCGGTGGTGACGGCGGTCATCGCTCACTCCTTCGGGACATCCTGCGCAGGAGCAGGTTGGCGACGGCGGTGGCCGTGACGGTCATGACGATGAGCAGGAACGAGGTGGCCGCTCCCTTGTGGATGTCGTTGTTGACGAAGGCGTCGGTGTAGACGCGCATCAGTGGCACCCAGGTCGAGCTGATCGCGTTGGCGATGGGCTTCAGCGTGGTCGGTTCGTTGAACAGCTGGAGCGCGCCGATCAGTGAGAACACCGTCACCAGGGTCATGGTCGGCGCCAGCAGCGGCAGTTTGATGCGCAGCGCGATCTGCAGCTCACTCGCGCCGTCGATCTCGGCGGCCTCGAACAGTTCGCGCGGCAGACTGCGCAGCGTGGTGTACAGCACGACCATGTTGAAGCCGAGGACGCCCCACACCGCCACGTTGGCGACCGAGAAGAACACCTCGGCGGAGCCGAAGTAGTCGACGTGGTCACCGCCGATGGGGCTGGTCGCCGGCAGGTACATGAAGCCCCACAGCAGTGAGGCGATGACACCCGGTACGGCGTACGGCAGGAAGATGGCCAGTCGTGCGATGCCGACCAGCCGTGCGCGCTTCGCGTCGAGGCAGAGCGCGAACAGGGTGGCGAAGAAGATCGTGGCGGGCACGCCGATGCCCGCGACCGTCAGCATCCGCAGGATGCTGTGCCAGAACTCGGAGTCGGCGAGGGTGGCCCGGTAGTTCTCCAGGCCCGCGAAGACGTCGTGCGGGTCCTCGTTGCCGAGCAGGCCGCCGCCGATCTGCGGTTTGAGGAAGCTGAGGTAGAGGGCGTAGAGGCCGGGGGCGACGGTGAACAGCAGGAACAGCAGCACTGCGGGCAGGAGCAGGAACTGCGGCAGCAGCGTGCGCCGTCGCCCCCGGGGCCGGGGGCCAGAGGCGGGGGCGAGGCCACCGCGGAGCCGGCGGGGACCCGCGCCCGGGGGCCGTGTGCCGGGCCTGGGGCGTGGACCTGCCTGCTCCTCGATGGCGCTCATGAACCCGTCCTCCTGTCGTGTGGGGCTGGGGGCGGCGGCGTCGGTCAGCCGGTGACGTCGAAGCCGCGCTGCTTCATGTCGTCGACCGTCGCTTTCTGCATCTCGGTCAGTGCCGCGGACAGCGGCGTCTTGTTCTGCAACGCGGCGGCGAAGGCGTTGGAGTAGCTGTCGAAGGTGACATTGGCGTTCGGGCCCCAGATCTGGAAGGTCCGCACGTTGGCCGCCTGCTGAGCCATCAGGGTGTAGTAGTCCGGCTGGTTGGACATGAACGGCGGCGGCGTCTTGAGGGCGTCCGACTGTTGGTTGGTCTTCGAGGCGGGGAACGCGTTGACCTTCTCGATGAGGATCTTCGCGCCGCCCGCGGAGGAGTTCATCCACTTGACGAACTTGGCCGCTTCCTCCGGGTGCTTGGAGTTGGCGGTCACCGCTTCGGTCTCGCCGCCCCAGATGCCGACGGTCTTGTCGCCCGCGGTCCAGGCGGGCAGCGGCGCGGCGACCCACTTGCCGGCGGTGTCCTTGGCGATGCCGGGCAACTGGTTGGGCGCCCACTGCGCGCTGACCCAGCCGACGAGAGTGCCGTTGTTCATGTCGGTGTTCCACTGCGGGGACCAGTTCGGCTCCGGGCTGACCAGCCCCTTCTGAACCAGGTCGCCCCAGTAGTCGGCGACCTTCTTCGTGGGGGCGTCGTCGATGGCGACCGTCCACTTGTTGCCCGAGGCCGTCCACCAGTCGGCCCCCGCCTGCTGGGCCAGTCCCGCGAACCATCCCGCGTCGGCGGCGGTGACGTTGCCGATGAACTGCTTGGGGTTGCGCTGGTGGATGGTCCGGGCGGCGGCCGCGTACTCGTCCCATGTGGTCGGCGCCTTGAGGCCGAGCTTGTCGAAGACGTCCTTGCGGTAGAAGAAGACCATCGGGCAGATGTTCTGGGGTACACCGTAGGTCTTGCCCTCGAACTGCACCTGAGCGAGGGATGCCTTGTCGAAGTCGCCCGAGATGTCACCCACCCAGTCGTCGATCGGCACCACCACCTTGTTCGCGATCAGGGCGGGCAGCGCCTGGTACTCGACCTCGGTGATGTCCGGGTTGGTGCCGGCCCGGTTGTTGGTGATCAGCTTGTTGTACAGCGTGTAGCCCGTGCCGGACGGCTTGCTGAGCTTCACCTGCACCTTCGGGTTGAGCCGGTTCCACTCGTCCACCACGTCCTGCATGCCGCCGTCCCAGTTGACGTAGGTCAGCGTGATGGGTCCGGCGTCCTTCCCGCCCGCGGAGTCCTTCGACGAGCCGCAGGCGGCCAGGGCGGTCAGGGCCGTGGTGGCGGCCAGAGCGAGGATTGCCGTTCTTCTGAGATAGCCCCCGAGCACTTCGGTGTCTCCTTTGACGGTGTGGTTGCCTGGTCGCGGTGGCCTGGTGCCGGTTGTGCCGGGTGTACCGCCGGGGGCTAACTCCCCTGCGCCCAGGCCGGGTAGGACACCGGGGATGTCTGCAGGCCGACCCACTGCCGGCGGGTGAACGCGGCGAGCTGTCCCTCGCCGCCGTGACGGGCGTAGCCGTCGTTGACGTGCACCTCGTTGCTGGCGACGCGTTCGGCGAAGGCGAGACCGCGGAGCGGGTCGCCGGTGAAGACCGAGTTCATCAGGGTGCGGTGGCGGTTGACGAGTTCGAGGGCCTCGGCCTCGGAGTCCACCACGGTGATGGGCATGACGGGCCCGAAGGTCTCCTCGCGGAAGACGGGCATCTGCGGCGTGACGTCCGTGAGCACGGTCGGCTGGTAGAACTGCCCGTCGTACGTGCCGCCCACCGCGATCTTCGCGCCGGCCGCGACGGACGGTTCGACGAGTCCGTCGTGGAAGCGGGCGCGCTGGACGGCGCTGATCACGGGGCCGAGGTCGACCTCGTCGCGCAGCGGGTCGCCGACGCGGAGCCCCCGGACCCGCTCCACGACGGCCTCGGTGAAGGCGTCGGCAACCTCCCGGTGGACGATGTGCCTCCCCGCGCTGATGCACGTCTGGCCCTGGTACCACAGCGAGGACCAGATCGCGCAGGCGGCAGCCTGGTCGATGTCCGCGTCGTCGAGCACGACGAAGGCGTTGTCGCCGCCGAGTTCGGTCACGACGGCCTTGCCCGCGCGGACGCCGAAGTCCGTGATCTCGCGGCCGACCTCGAAGGACCCGGTGAAGTGGATGAGGTCCAGTCCGGGGTGCCGGTAGAGCGCGCCGCCGGTGCCCGGCCCGTCGCCGGGCAGTACGGCGAACACGCCGTCCGGTATCCCGGCGGCGCGGGCCGCCTCGGCGAGCACCTGGCCGCCGGCGATCGGGGTGAGCTCGGCGGGCTTGAGGACGACGGCGTTCCCGTAGGCCAGTCCTGGTGCCACAGCCCGCATCGCCAGGCTCATCGGGTAGTTCCAGGGGACGATGAGGCCGATGACGCCCAGCGGGACGGCGCGGGACAGGGAGATCTTGCCGCCCTTGTACGGGGGAAGGATCGAGCCGGCGTTCTCGGTGAGCTGGGTGGCGGAGTTGAGCAGCTGGTTGACGGCCTGGTCGAGCTCTTCCTCGGCCTTCTCGGTGGTGCCGCCGGTCTCCCGGACGATGAGCTCGATCAGCTCGTCGTGGCGGCGGCCCAGCTCGGCGGCGAAGGCCCGGAGCAGGGCGCACCGGGTGTTGGCGTCGGTGTCCCCCCACTCCGGCTGGGCCCGTCGGGCCGCGGCGACCGCGCGGTCGACCTGTGCCGCGGACGCGTTGCCGTAGCGGCCGAACGCGGCCCCGGATCCCTTGTCGAGGACGGGCAGCCAGTCGGATGCGGGAGGTTCGAACCGGCCGTCGATGAACACCTCGGCGGTGTAGTCCACCGCCGCGGTACGCGCATGACTCATCGGAGCACCCCTGTACGTGTGTTTCGTTCGCGGGTCCGGTGTTGCTTTTCGCGGGTTGGGAATGCGCTTTCCGGCGAAAGTAGGAGCCCCTTCGGGTGGTGTCAAGGGCCGGATCGGGATCCGCGGAACCGGCGTGGAACGAATGACGTGAAAGCGGCAAAAGCGTCCTTGTTGGTGCTTCGAAGCGGGGCTGGACGGGAGACGACCGGCCCCAACTGCCGCCCGATCCGGTCCCGGCCCGTCACCGGGAGCCGAACATGTGCGGGATCCCGGCCGGTTCGGAGTGGCTCCCTTGACTGCCGAAACACCGGAAACCTACGGTGGGAATACGCATTCCCACGCTTGCGGAGGCACAGTGGCATCGACATCGGCCTCGGACACTCTGCGCATCGCCATGAACGGCGTGACGGGCCGCATGGGGTACCGGCAGCACCTCACCCGCTCAATTCTGGAGATCCGGGAGCAGGGCGGCGTGCTGCTGCCCGACGGCACGCGCCTGCAGGTGGAACCGGTTCTGGTCGGACGCGACGAGGGGCGCCTGCGCGAGATCGCCCGGCGCCACCAGGTGCAGCGGTGGAGCACCGACCTGGCGCAGGTGCTCAAGGACCCGTCCGTCGACGTCTACTTCGACGCGCAGGTGACCGCTCAGCGCCCGGCGGCCCTGCGCAGTGCGATCGAGGCGGGCAAGCACGTCTTCGTGGAGAAGCCGGTCGCCCCGACGCTGGAGCAGGCGGCCGCGCTGGCCGCGCTGGCCCGTGACTCGGGCCTGGTGGCCGGCGTGGTGCACGACAAGCTCTACCTGCCCGGCCTGATCAAGCTGCGCCGGCTGATCGACGAGGGCTTCTTCGGCCGGATCCTGTCCCTGCGCGGCGAGTTCGGCTACTGGGTCTTCGAGGGCGACGTGCAGGAGGCCCAGCGCCCGTCGTGGAACTACCGCAGTGAGGACGGCGGCGGAGTCACCGTCGACATGTACTGCCACTGGAGCTACGTCCTGGAGAACCTGCTGGGCCCGGTCCGCGCGGTCACCGCCAGGACCGCCACGCACATCCCGGTCCGCTGGGACGAGCAGGGGCGCGAGTACCGGGCGACCGCGGACGACGCGGTGTACGGCATCTTCGAGATCGACGGCGGCGTCATCGCACAGATCAACTCGTCCTGGGCGGTGCGTGTGCACCGCGACGAACTCGTCGAGTTCCAGGTCGACGGCACCCACGGCTCGGCGGTCGCGGGCCTGCGCGGATGCGTGGCCCAGCACCGCTCGCACACCCCGCGGCCGGTGTGGAACCCGGACCTCCCGGTCACCGAACCGTTCCGCGACCAGTGGCTCGACGTGCCGGCCAACGCCGAGCTGGACAACGGGTTCAAGCTGCAGTGGGAGGAGTTCCTGCGGGACGTCGCGGCCGGCCGGCCGCACCGCCACGACCTGGTCTCCGCGGCACGCGGGGTGCAGCTCGCGGAACTTGCGCTGCGTTCGTCGGCCGAGGGCCGCCGGATGCAGGTCCCGGAGGGTGTCCTGTGACCCCGGCGCCGCCGGGACGGTCACCCGCGGACGGTGACAGGATGCGGACAGTCGCGGCGCTGACCCGACCGACCAGTGGAACGACCAACACGAAAAGGTGAACGCGTGGCCGGGGTGACCCTCACCGACGTAGCCAACCGCGCGGGCGTCTCGCAGTCGACGGCCTCCCGCGTGCTCAACGGCTCCAGCCGCCGCCCCTCCCCGGCGGTCGCCGAGGCGGTCCGCCGGGCGGCGGCGGAGCTCGGCTACGTCTCCAACGCCCAAGCGCGGGCGCTGGCGGGCGCCCGTACGGGCCTGGTGGGGCTGGTCGTCCACGACATCGCCGACCCGTACTTCTCGACCATCGCCTCGGGCGTGCAGGCCGAGGCCTCGCAGCGGGACCTCCAAGTGCTGCTCACGACCACGCTGCGCAGCACCGAGCAGGAGGTCCGGGCGGTCGAGGCGTTCCTCAGCCACCGTACGGACGCCATCATCCTGGCCGGCTCGCGGCTGCACACCGACGACGGGGTGCGGGACCAGCAGCGGCTGACGCTCCTGCTCGACCGCTACCGGGAACTCGGCGGGCGGGTCTCCGTCATCGGCCAGCGGCTGCCGGGCGCGCACACCGTCACGCCGGAGAACCGCGCCGGGGCGGCCGCATTGGCCAAGGCGCTGATCGAGCAGGGCACCACCGACTTCGTCGTCCTGGCCGGGCCGCAGAAGCTGGCGACGGCCGTCGAGCGCACCAGTGGCTTCGTCAGGGAACTGCGGCGTGCGGGCCACAGACCGGTGGCGGTGGTGCACGGCGAGTTCACCAGGGACGGGGGCTACGACGCCGCGCAGGAGGTCCTCGCCACGCTCCGCCCGGAACGCCGGTGGGGGGCGTGCGTCTTCGCGGTGAACGACGTGATGGCGCTGGGCGCGATGGCCGCCTTCCGGGAGGCCGGTCTGCGGACCCCGCGCGACGTCCTGGTCGCCGGCTTCGACGACATCCCGACCCTGCGCGACCACGACCCCGGTCTGACCACGGTCGGGCTGCCGCTGCGCGAGATGGGCCGGCGCGCGATCGAGATGTCCCTGGCGTCGGACGCCCCGGAGCAGTCGGTCACCCGGGTCGCCGGTCGCGTGATCCTGCGGGCGAGCACGAAACCTCCGCGACCGCGCGGCTGAGTGGCGTTGCCGTACCTCGACGGCTGACCGCCGGGACCCGGCCTGGGCCCGGAGCCGGGTCGAGAAGCGGAGTGGGCATCAACTGGGCGCGCCTGGGGCTTCGTTGACGTGGGTGCACGGTCGCGAAGCGCAGCTCACTCGGCTTCTCGCGATCATCTGGGTCGTGGCCGGCCCGGTCATCGCGCCCGGTCGAGCCGCAGGCCTCATGGTGTTTTCGGCCCCGGCCCCTACGGAAACGGACGTCATGGCTGGTGAGAGCCGGTCCGGCCGCACATGCCCCCGCTGTTGCCGTCCCGGTCCCGCACCCGCACACCATGCACCTTGAGATGGGTCCGGCCATTCGGGTGATTCCTGTCCGGTAAGTCATCTTGCATCACCTACGATCCCGTTTCGTGATCAACGGGCAGAACTGGAGGGCGGCCGACGTGGTCGTCCTCGGCGCCGGACCGGCCGGGCTGGTGCTCGGCAACCTCCTCCACGACAGCGGGATCGACTGCGTCGTCCTGGAGCGCGCCGAGCGCGCGCACATCCAGACCCGGGCCCGCGCCGGGTTCCTGGCGGCCAACACCGTGCGGATCCTGGAGCGGCACGGTCTGGCCGAGGGGCTGCGGCGGCGCGGACAGGCCCACAGCACCTGCGAGTTCCGCACCGCGGACGGCCGGTTCCGGCTGGACTACAGCGAACTCGGGCTCGGCGAGCGGCACACCGTCTACCCCCAGCAGGATCTCGTCACCGATCTGCTGACGCGGTTCCTGGACTCCGGTGGGCGGGTCGTCTTCGGCACCGAGGCGCTGGAGGTCCAGGACGCCGACAGCGACCGGCCGTCGGTGAGCGTGCGCGAGGGGGACGGGCGGCCCGGCCGGTGGCAGGCGCGGTACGTCGCCGGGTGCGACGGGCGGCACGGCGCGGCACGGCGTTCGCTGCCGGCCGGTTCGGTGCGCCGGTACCACTGCGACCACGGTGTCACCTGGCTCGGACTGCTCGCCGAGGCACCGCCGAGCCTGGACGCCGTCGGTTACGCGGTGCACGAGCGCGGTTTCGCCGGGCACATGGCGCGCACGAGCGAGATCACCCGCTACTACCTGCAGTGCGAGCGCGGCACACCGGCCGAGGCCTGGTCCGAGGAACGCATCTGGGACGAGCTGGACCTGCGGATGCGGGCGAAGGAGTACGGTCCGCTGCACCGCGGCCCCGTCGTGCAGCGAGGCATCGTCGACCTGGAGTCCGATGTGCTCGAACCGCTGCGGCACGGTTCGCTGTTCCTCGCGGGCGACGCCGCGGCCCTGATCAGCCCGTCCGCGGCGAAGGGCGCCAACCTGGCCGTCCTGGAGGCGGAGATCCTTGCCCGAGCCCTGGTCGACGACCTGCTCCACGGCGACCCCACCGGGCTCGACACCTACTCCGCGCGGTGCCTGACCTCCATCTGGCGGGCGCAGGAGTTCTCGCAGTGGATGATCGGGCTGCTGCACGGCCCGTCCGGCTCGGACGGCGAGTCGATGTTCCACAACTCCCTGCGGGCCTCCCGCATCAACTCCCTGCGTACGTCGCGCAGTCGGCAGGACTGGTTCGCCGAGCACTACGTCGGCATCTGAGGCCCGTCTCTCCCCTCTCCCACCCGTCACCACCCCCCTTCATCGTGCGCGCCGTCTTTCGCGCGTCTTCCATGCCATCTTCCATGCCATTTTTCGCGTACCCGGACACCGGAATGAGGATTCCTTCAATGATCACGACGTTGTCGGGCGACACGTCCCGCCTGCGCACGACGGTCGACTTCGTCAAGGAGCAGGACACGGTCACCCTGCTCCCGCTGCTGCTGCCCGGGCTCGACGGCCCGGAGCTGCGGGCCCTGGTGGAGCACTGCCACTTCTCCCATGCCGCGCTGCTCGTCTTCCCTTCGGGCGAGGGCGAGTTGCGCACCATGCTCACCGGCTGCGGGCTCGTCGCGGCCGAGCGGCCGCAACCGAGTGTCGTCGTACGCGAACGTCTGGCCCTGCGGCACCGGCGACGGGCGGCGGACCTCGACGTCAGCATCCTGCGCCCCGAAGTGGTCGGCCTGGACGGGGCGCGCCGGACGGTCGAGGTCTTCGCGCTGACCGTGCCGGAGGGTTCCGGACTCGACACGATCGCCGCGCACGAGCGGGAGCGGCAGCACGAGGCACATGTCGCCTTCCAGGTCACCGCCCCTGATCCGCTGGTGCTGCGCGGCCTGTGCGCGGTCTTCGCCCGGTTCGGGGCCACTCCCGACGGGGGCGGCTACAACCCGCACGAGAACGGCACGGTCTTCTACTTCGCGGCGCCCGACGAGACCAAGGCCGGATACCGGCGTGTGGAGCTGTACGTCCCCGGCGACTACCGTGACGTGCTCGCCGCCCACCTCGAGGAACACCGTGTCCGGCAACCCGCCGAAACGCTCCTGCGCCTGATGACCGGGGCGTGGACGACCCAGGCGCTGGCCGTGTTCGCCCAGCTCCGGGTCCCCGACGCCATGGACATCGAGCGAGGCGTCGACGTCGACGTGCTGGCCCATGACATCGGCGCGCGACCGCGGAACCTGGCGACGCTGCTGCGCTATCTCGCGATGCTGGGCGCGGTGGAGGAGGGCCGCGACGGCTTCCGGCTCACCGAACTGGGCGCGCTGCTGCGTGCGGGTGCCGCGGGATCGATGCGACCGCTGGCCCTGATGTACGGCGGCCCGTTCTACCAGTCCTTCGCCGGGCTCGCGCACACCGTGCGCACCGGGCAGGTCGCCTTCGAGCACCTCTTCGGGGAGAACCACTTCGACCATTTCGCCCGCGACCCCGAGCTCGCCGCACTCTTCGACCAGTCCATGGCCGCCGGATCCGCGATGTTCGACCCGGTCCCCGCCCACCCGGCCCTCGCCGCCGCGGCCGAGGCGCCCGCCGGGGCCACGGTGGTCGACATCGCGGGTGGCAACGGGGAACTGCTCGGCCGCGTCCTCGCCGCGCACCCGCGTCTGAGCGGGGTGCTGCTGGAGCGCCCGCACGCCGTCGAGGCAGCGCGCCGCAGGCTCGACGAAGCCGGCTACGGCATGCGGTGCGCCTTCCGGGCCGGTGACTTCGCGGACGTGCCCGCGGGCGGCAACGTCTACCTGCTTTCGCGGGTCCTGCACGACTGGGACGACGAGCGCTGCCGCGACATCCTGCGCCACTGCGCCCGCGCGATGCCGGACCACGCCGACCTGCTCGTGATCGAGCGCGTACTGCCGGCCGACGGCTCGGCCTCACTGGCGACCGCCTGGGATCTCCACATGATGTGCAACGTCGGCGGTCGCGAGCGGCGCGCCGCCCACTACGCCCGGCTGTTCGCCGACGCCGGTCTCGCGCTGGTGGACCGGACACCGCTGCCCCTGGACGGCCATGTGCTGCACGCCAGGAAGGCGGGGACACCGACGTCCTCGGTGTGAGGGCCACCGGCGTGCGGGGCGCGGCCGACCGCCGCGCCCCGTTCGCCGGGGTGCGACCTTCCGGCGACTCCCCTGCGGTCAGCCGGCCTTGGCCGACCGGACGGCGTGGCGCAGCATGTCCTTGAACGCGACGCCGGCAGGGTCGGCACCGAGGGCGACGTGCATCGACTCGGCCTCGGGCCGGTTCGACCAGCGGGTCAGCACCGACACCCCGCTGTCGACGGCCAGTCGCTGATCGACCTCGGTGACGGTCATGTCGGCCAGCCGCCCGGAAAGTGCCGTGGTCCGCCCGGTGCCCAGGTCGGCGACCGACACAAGCAGGTGCCCCGGCAGCAACACGGCGGCGGTCAGCGTCTCGTGCGACGGTCCGCCCCCGAGCAGGCGCGCGAAGACACCCGAACGGCGCCGGGGCACACTGCGGGTCTCCACGCAGGCGACCGCGGTCGCGGCGGCATCACCCAGCAGTTCGGTCCCGGTCAGGGTCGCGATCGCCGTGCGCAACCGGGAGTCCAGGTCCTCGACCGCGCACGTGCGGCTCGTGCGGTCGTGCGACTGCTCAGGCATGAGCGCATCGTAGCTTCGACCGGAGCGGGGCAACAGCGTCCGGGCTCCCCCGTCGCCGGGGCGGCAACTCACCCTCGCCAGATGAGGAATTCGTGCGCGAGGGCGATCAGGGCGCATGCCGCGGCGGTGGGCTTGCGCCCGGACACGGTCGCCAGGGAGAAGGGCCAGTCCAGATCGGCGTCGTCGACGGTCAGCGTGGCGACACCCTCGGTGGTGCCGAGTGCGGGCCGTGGCAGCAGCGCCACGCCCAGGCCGTTGCGGACATAGGCCACTCCGGTGGGGAGGTCGGTGATCTCCAGTGCGACGCGACGGGTCACGGCGGCGGCCTCGAAGGCCAGGTCGGAGATGGTCCGGATGCCGTAGCCCGCCGCGAAGTCGACGAAGTCCAGCCCGGCGAGTTCGCTGATCGGCACGCTGCGGCGGCTCGCGAGCGGATGGTGGGCCGGCACGACGAGGTCGAGCACCGAGGTGACGAGGTGGGTCAGCGTGATGCCCGTGGGCAGCGGTCCGGGCAGGGAGACGAGGACGAGGTCGAGCCGCCGTTCGAGGAGGGCCTCGACCAGTCCCTGGGAGCCGGAGGCGGCGGCGTCGGTCTGCAGGAGCACGCCGGGGTGACGCCGGTGGAATGCGCCGAGGAGCGCGGGGAGGTCGATGATCCCCACCGTGGTCGTTGTGCCGAGCCGGAGTGTGCCGCTCAGTCCGCCGCGGACCTCCGCCACCGCTTCCGCGGCGTCCCGCGCGGCGTCGAGAGCGGCGTGCGCGCGCGGGAGCAGGGCGGCGCCGGCATCGGTGAGCAGTACCCGCTTGGGGGTGCGCTCCAGCAGTGGCGTGCCGAGTTCGCGCTCGAGGTTCTTGATGGTGGCGGAGACCGCGGACTGCACGACATGCAGCCGTGCAGCGGCGCGGGTGAAGTTCGCTTCCTCGGCGACGGCGACGAAGTGCTCCAGCTGGCGCAGTTCCACCTGCTCATTGTCCCTCGCACGTCCCTCCGGGGCTCCGGGACTCCGGGCGGCTTCCCGCGAGGACGCCCGTTCCCGGTGGTACGGAACCCGGGGCACGGGCACGTGTGCGCAAGGTCGGTCCGCCTCCTGGCATACGTCCGGTTTCGAAACCTGCCGCGTCCGGAACACCTGAGGAAACCACCACGTCAGGGCCTGTACACCGGTCATCACCATCACCCGAATGGCGCACCACGACGTGCCACCCACATGGGTGAAGATCAAGCTGGCTAGTGCCCCAACCGAGGCAATGCGTGAAAGGGGAACCACATGCGCATTCGACGAATCATCGCCGCCGTCGTCACCACGGCAGCCCTCGCCGGACTCGGCCTGACAAGCGCCGCCACCGCCACCGCCGCCCACCGCGACGCCGCCCCCACCGTGGGTGAGTGCGAGAAGGGCGGCGGAACAGTCGACTTTGGGACCTGGACCTGCAGGGGCGGCACGTACGACGGGCAGAAGATCGACTGACCCGTGCAGAGCGCCCCGCCGCCACGCGCCGCGGGGCGCTCCCGCGCGAGTCGGCCGTCCGGTACCCGGGGCCCGACTCGGCGTGACGGCACACGAGGGGTGCGCGGCGGTGTCGCGCACCCCTCACCCATGCGCGGCGGTCCCACGAGAACACGCCGCGCAAACCGTCGCACACCCCTCAGCGGACCCTGAATCACGCATGTCCCGCGGGGGACGGTCCGGTACCCCGGCAGGCTCAACTGGTAACTCGTAATTTAGGAATTATTATTGACGCGCACCCGGTGACGGCTGGAAGATCCTCGCAACAAGACCGCAGGCGTGCGGGCATTGACTGCTTCGAGGACGACCGCCGCACCTTTCGCGAGGGTGCGGTACCTCGGACTCACGACCAGGGACGGGTCGGCACGCCTGATCGCTCGGACAGCGAAGGATCCGACGTGAAACGACATCTCACCGCCGTGCTGGCCCTCGTGACCGGCATGCTGGCCGTGTCGGCGCCCGCCCACGCGACCCCGGCGGCCGCCACGCCCGCCGTCACGACGCAGGCGAATCAGCAGGTGCTGAGCCCGACGCCGTACATGGGCTGGAACACCTACTACGCGCTGGGCGGCGACCCGACCGACGCCGAGATCAGGTCGACGGCCGACTTCCTGGTCAGCAGTGGCCTGCGCGACGCCGGCTACAAGTACGTCTGGATCGACGGCAACTGGGCGGCCCCGACACCGCGCAGCGAGGCCGGCGACCTGGTGCCCAACCCGGACCAGTTCCCGGACGGCCTGAAGCCGGTCGTCGACTACATCCACTCCAAGGGCCTCAAGGCCGGCATCTACACCGACGCCGGCCCCTACATCCCCGGCAAGTGCGGACTGGGCAGCAACGGCTACTACCAGCGTGACGCCGACCAGTTCGCGGCCTGGGAGTTCGACGCGGTCAAGGCGGACTACCTCTGCGGCATCGCCGCGAACCTCGATCCGAAGACCGTCTACACCCAGTTCGCGCAGGCGCTGCGGAACAACGCCAGCAAGCGCCCCATGATCTTCAACCTCTGCAACCCGGTGACCTCCCCCGACTGGGGCAACTACCCGGAGGAGCAGCAGTCGACGTACTCCTGGTCCTACGCGCCGGCGATCGCGCAGTCCTGGCGGACCTACACCGACGTGGGCTTCGTCGGTGAGATCAAGTACAAGGACGTGCTGCGCAACTACGACGCGAACGCGCGGCACCCCGAGGCCGCGGGTCCCGGGCACTTCAACGACCCGGACTACCTCGGTCCCGAACTGGGCATGACCGACGAGGAGTTCCGTACCCAGATGACGCTGTGGTCGGCGGCGGCCGCGCCGCTGATGATCGGCAGCGACATCCGCAAGCTCAGCAAGACCTCGCTGGCGACGCTCTCCGACCCCGACGTCATCGCGATCAACCAGGACCCCGCGGGTGTCCAGGCCGTGCGTGTCGGCCCGGCCGGTACGACGGAGACCTGGGTGAAGCGGCTGGCCAACGGTGACCGCGCCGTGGTGCTGCTGAACCGCGGCGACATCCCGGCGACCCTCACCACGAAGGCGTCGTCGGTCGGGCTGTCCGGCAACCGGTTCACCCTGAAGAACGCCTGGACCAACCAGGTCACCGAGAGCGCCGGCACCATCAGTGCCGCCGTCCCGGCCCACGGTGCGGCCCTGATCCGGGTCGGCCGGGCCACGGGCAAGCTCGGTCTCCCGCACGTCGTCGCCGGTCTGCCGCAGGTGACGCAGGTCGGTTCCGACGCGGTCCCGGCCGGAAGCGCTCCCCTGGCCGCCGGTGGCGACCAGGTCCGGGTCGAGGTGAACGTCCGCAACGACGGCACGCAGCCGGTCCTGACTCCGCGTGTGGAGCTGACCGTGCCCGCCGGCTGGACGGCCCGTCCGGTCGGCAAGGCGCCGCTGCTGCTGACGACCAACCACTCCGCGACCCTCGCCTTCACGGTCACCCTGCCCGGGACGGCAGCGCCGGGCAGCGCGACGCTGACCGCCGCGACGTCGTACGAGGTGATCGGCAAGGGACGGCAGCGGCAGGACACGTCCACCGGGCTGGTGGTCGCGCCGGCGGCTCCGCACGGTGACGTCGCCCTCTCGCACCACCAGTGGATCAGCGCCACCAGCGGCTGGATGAGCCCGACGGTCGACCTGAGTGTCGGCGGCTGGTCCCCGATCAGCATGCTCGGCCAGGTCTACCCGACCGGTATCGGGGTCGCCTCGCCCTCCACCATCCGCTACTACCTCGGCGACCAGTGCAGCCGGCTGACCGCGACCGCCGGCATCGACGACGCGGTGCGCAACGTCGGCCCGGAGGGAGGCACGTCCACCTTCCAGATCATCGGTGACGGCAAGGTGCTGTTCGACAGCGGTGTGCTGAGCCGCGACGACGTCCGCCAGGCCGACGTCGACCTGACCGGCGTCCGGGTCCTCGACCTCGTGGTCGGCGACGCCGGCGACGGCGGCTACAACGACCGCGCGAACTGGGCAGGTCTGAACGCCACCTGCTGATCCGGTCCGGCCGCACCCGCGTGGCACCCCACCTGGGTGCGGCCGCTCCGCCGATGCTTTGCGACGCCGTGGCGCGATTGCGCCACGGCGTCGTGCTGTCCCGGTTCTGCCCGGCTCTGTCCGTGCCTGGGCCGATGAAGTCCCCTTCGTGCGTGGCGACTTGCCAAGGCCTTGACGATCCGTTCCATGGACGTTCAACCCGCGGCCTCTGCCGGGGGCGGGTGCCCTCCTAGGGTCCTTTGGCGTTGCGAAAGAAGGGACTCATGGACACACTCCTCGCAGTCCGCGCTCGCGGGATCGCCAAGCGCTTCGGGGACGTCGTCGCACTCGACGGCGTGGACCTGGATGTGACGCAGGGCCAGATCCACGGCCTCGTAGGACCGAACGGCGCGGGCAAGACGACATTGCTGGGGCTGCTGCTGGGACTGGCGGTCGCCGACGGCGGCACCCTGGAGATCCTGGGCACGCCGATCGGGCGGGCGCTCTCCGCCCCCGGCGGGGTGGCCGGCTTCGTGGACGGGCCCGGCCTCTACCCGTCGCTCACCGCCCGCCAGAACCTCGCCGCACTGGCCGCACTGCGCGGGCAGGACACCCGCGGTCCCGGGATCGACGAGGCGCTGGACCAGGTCGGGCTCACCGATGTGGCCGACGACCGGGCCCGCGGCTTCTCCCTGGGCATGCGCCAGCGGCTCGGGCTCGCCGCCGCCCTGCTCACCAAGCCGCGGTTGCTCGTGCTCGACGAGCCGTCCAACGGCCTCGACCCGGCCGGGAAGAGACACGTGCACGGCGTCCTGAACCGGCTCGCGAACGACGGCACCAGCGTGGTGATCTCCAGCCACCACATGGACGATCTCGAGGCGCTCTGCTCCGAGGTCACCATCCTCGCCACCGGACGGGTCGTCTTCTCGGGCCCCCTCGGCAAGCTCGCCGCCGAGAACCGCGAACTCGACTACCGGCTGCGCACCTCCGACCCGCAGGCCGCCCGCGAGATCGCGGCCGGGACGGACGGGATCCGCCTCGCCGACGGCACCGGTGCCCGGCAGGACGCCGAGCTGCTGGTCGTGCGCGGACTGGTACCCGCCCTCGACGCGCTGGTGGCGGCACTCGTCCACGCGGGCATCGCGGTGCGCGAGCTCGCCCCCGTGGTGTCGCCCCTGGAGGCGGCGTTCCTCGCCCTCACCGAACAGCAGGAGGCAGGCCGATGACCGCGGCCGTCATCGTCGCCGACGACGCCCTCGCCGGCGCTCCGCGCGTGTCGGTCGCGCGCGGCTACCGTTTCGAACTGGTCAAGCTGGTCTCCCAGTGGCGGATCCGTCTGCTGGTGCTCGCCTGCTGGATCGCCCCGGCGCTGTTCGTCGCCGCGGTGAGCCAGCAGAGCACGCTCCCGGTCGACACCCTCTTCGGCCGGTGGATGCTCGCGACAGGGTGGGCCGGGCCGCTGGTCATGCTCGGTTTCGCCGGCACCTGGGCGCTGCCGCTGCTGACCTCGGTGGTGGCCGGCGACGTGTTCGCCTCCGAGGACCGGCTGGGCACCTGGCGGCATCTGCTCGTGGCGGTGCGCTCGCCCCGCCGGATCTTCGTGGCGAAGGTGCTGGCCAGCCTCACCGTCCTCGTGCTGCTCGTGGCCGGGCTGGCCTGCTCCAGCACGGTCGGCGGGCTCCTGGCGGTCGGCAACCGGCCGCTGGTCGGTCTCGACGGCCACCTGCTGGCCCCGTCGGACGCCGCGGTACAGGTCCTGCTCGCCTGGACCTGTGCGCTCGCCCCGACCCTCGCTCTGGCCGGGATCGGTCTGCTCGGCTCGGTCGCGCTCGGGCGGTCCCCGATGGGTCTGCTGCTGCCCGCGGTCGTCGCGCTCGCGATGCAGGTGGCCCAGATGATGCCGCTCCCCGTCGCCGTGCGCGTCGCGCTGCCCGGCTACGCCTTCATCTCCTGGAACGGCCTGTTCACCAGCCCGCAGCAGCTCGCCCCGCTGCTGATCGGTGTCGTGGTCAGCCTGGTGTGGGCGGTGACCGCGACGGCGCTGGCGTACGCGCTCTTCCTGCGACGGGACTTCACCAACCTCTCCGACGACGGCTCGGGGCGCCGCGCCGTCCTCGCCGGTGTCCTGCCGCTGACCGGGCTGACGGCCGCGACGATCGTGGTCGTGATGGCGACGACGACCTCGGCCACGGGCTCCGGGATCGAGCAGGACAAGGTGGAGCGCTCGGTCGCCACGGCGTTCGCGCACCTCTACCGCATGCAGACCGACCAGCTCAACCGGCCGGCGGTCACCGAGGCGCAGTTGAAGACCTCGGCGGCGTGCACCAAGGCCGGGGTCGCGTCCGGCGCCGAGGGGGCCGGCAACGACTGGCGCTGCGTCGTCTCCTGGCATCTCCCCGGCGTGGCGGCCACCGGCTCGGCCATCTACCAGCTCGACATCACACCGGACGGGCGGTTCGTCGCCGACGGCGACGGCCCGAAGGAAGTGAACGGCTACTTCCTGGTGCGCACCCCCGACGGGGACGCGCCGAACCCGCTCTGGCAGTTCGACGGCAACGCCGAGCTGCTTCCCACCTCGAAGGGATAACTCCACATGCAGGTCACCCGCCGTCGTGTACGCGCCGAGAGGGACGCCCACGGCCTTCTGGGTCTCCTCGGCCACGGATCCGGCAGCCGGAGAAGCCTGACGCTGGCGGCCGCCACCGCCGTCGTCCTCGCCACCGGAACCGGCATCGGGTTCGCCCAGACCACCCAGTTCGGCCACGACCAGGTCGGCGAGACCACCCACCAGGGCCAGGTCGTCTCCGCGAACCAGTACATCGACCCCTACGGCGAGCGCCTGGTCATCAACCAGGGCAAGATCATGTCGTCCACGGTCAGCCCGGACGGCACCCACGTCGCGGCCTCCGTCACCGACGGCGGTATGGCGCTGGCGATCGTGGACCTGAAGAACTGGAAGGTCCAGCAGCTCGTCGGCAACTCCGCCACGGCGGACCTGCGCATCGCGGGCAACGACGTGGGCCAGGAGGGCCCCACGTACTCGCCCGACGGCACGCAGCTGTGGCTCGGCCAGACCGACGGCTACACCAAGTTCACGGTCAACGCGGACGGCAGCCTGGCCAACCCGGTCGCCGTCAAGATCCCCGCGGACGGCTCCAAGCACGCCCTCGTGGCCCAGCCGGTGTTCTCGGCCGACGGCTCCACCGTGTACGCGGCGGTCAACGGCCAGAACCGCGTGGTCGCCATCGACACCGCGACCGGCACCCTCCAGCAGAGCTGGGCCGTGGGCAACGCCCCGCGCGGCATGGTCCAGGTCGGCGGCAAGCTCTACGTCAGCAACGAGGGCGGCCGTCCGGCGAAGGCCGGCGACACCACGATCAACTCGTACGGCACCCAGGTGCCGGCCGACCCCAGGACGGGCGCCACCACCACCGGCACCGTCAGCGTCATCGACCTGGCGGACCCGGCCGCCGCGGTCGGCAGCATCGACGTCGGTCTGCACCCGACCGCGGTGTACGCCAAGAACGGGACGCTGTTCGTCACGGACACCGCCACCAACGACGTGTCGGTCATCGACACCCGCAAGAACAAGGTCGTGCAGACCATCGCCACCCAGCCGTGGCCGGAGGCGTCGGTGGGCTACGAGCCCAACGCGGTGACGCTCACCGACGACGGCCGCCTGCTGGTGACGCTGGGCCGGGCCAACGCGGTCGCCGTCTACCGCTTCAAGTCCGCGCAGGAGCCGGTCAGCTACGTCGGCCTGCTCCCGACCGACTACTTCCCCTCCGAGATCGCCACCGTCGGCAACCAGGTGGTCGTCTCCAACACCCGCGGCATCGACGCCCGCCGCCCCGCCGCCGCCGGCCACGGCACCCACGACACGACGTCCAGCCTGCAGCGCTTCACGCTGCCCAGCGACAAGGTTGTCAAGGCCGAGACGGACAAGGTCTTCCGGCAGAACGGCTGGACGAAGCATTCGGTCGAGCTCGCCAAGGGCAAGGGCAAGGGCCCGAAGCCGGTGGCCGTCCCGAAGCGGCTCGGCGACCCCTCGACGATCAAGCACGTCTTCCTGATCGTCAAGGAGAACCGGACCTACGACCAGGTCTTCGGCGACATGCCGCAGGGCAACGGCGACCCGTCGCTGACCCAGTTCGGCGAGAACGTGACGCCGAACCAGCACGCCCTGGCCAAGCAGTTCGGTCTGTACGACAACACGTACGACATCGGCACCAACTCCGCCGAGGGCCACAACTGGCTGATGCAGGCGGACAACCCGGAGTACACCGAGTCCTCGGCCGGTGAGTACCTGCGCAGCTACGACACCGAGGACGACGCGCTCGGCCACCAGCGGACCGGATTCCTGTGGAGCGGTGCGCAGGCGGTCGGCAAGTCGGTGCGGGACTTCGGCGAGTTCCACCAGTTCCTGACCAAGCCGGCGGCCGCCACCTGGCAGAACCTGTACTGCGACACCAAGAACATGCAGGCCACCGGCCAGGACACCGCGTACAGGCTGACGTCGTCCTCGCCCATCCCGTCGCTCAACAGCGTCTCGGTGCCCGGCTTCCCGAAGTTCGACACCAGCGTCCCGGACGTCTACCGCGCCGAGATCTGGAAGCGGGACTTCGAGCAGAACGGTCCGGCGAACCTCAATATGTTCTGGCTGTCCAGCGACCACACCGGCGGCCCGGCGGGTCCGGCGGCCCAGGTCGCGGACAACGACCTCGCGGTCGGCCGGATCGTCGACGAGATCTCGCACAGCGCGTACTGGAAGGACTCCGCGATCTTCGTGGTCGAGGACGACTCCCAGGCCGGGCTCGACCACGTCGACGGTCACCGTGCCCCGATCCAGATCATCAGCCCCTGGGCAAAGCACGGCACGGTCGACAGCCACTACTACTCGCAGATCACGATGATCCGCACCATCGAGCAGATCCTCGGGATCCACCCGATGAACCAGAAGGACAGCGCCGCCACCCCGATGTCGGACGCGTTCGCCAAGAAGGCCGACAACACGCCGTTCACGGCGCTGCCCAACCGCACCTCGCTCACCGACGGCCTCAAGACCGCGCCCACCTGCGGTCTGGACACCCCGGCGACGCAGAACCCCGCCGCGGCACCCGTGCCGTCGACGAAGGTCCCCGCGGACAAGCAGGCGCTCGCGGCGCAGTGGGACACGTGGAAGTCCAAGCAGCGCCTCACCGGTCCGAACGCCAAACCCGACTTCGCCAACCCCGCGCAGATGAACCACCTCACGTGGTATCAGACGCACGCGTGGTCGAAGCCGTACCCCGGCGAGAGCCGGATCTTCGCACCCCAGGACGTGCCGGGCGCGTACATCCCGTCGGCCGAGGCCGACGACTGACACGGGCCCCGTCACCCGACGGAGCCCCCTGCCCCGGTGCACTCCACCGGGGCAGGGGGCTCCGCTCCGCTCCGCGGTCCACTGCGTGTGCCGCGACGCGGGTGACTAGCGGTTGTGGCGGGCGACCTGCGGGGCGATGTCCTCGGTGAACGTCTCGCCCTCGGAGGACTTGGCGAAGGCCGCCTTGGCCTCCGTGGCGCCGCAGAACGCGGCCTCCAGCGTGCCTCCGAGGACGGTGTTGACCGTTCCGTTGTTGGAGGTGTTCGCCATCGACGTCATGCTGCGCTTGCCGTCGGCCGTGGTGAACGCGTAGGTGTAGAAGCCCTGGACCGTGCCCGTGTGCCCGTACACCGTCACACCGCACGAGAGCTTCCGGGCCCGCAGGCCCAGCCCGTAGAACTGGGTGCCGTCCGCGTTGACCGGGACCATGGCCATCATCTGCCGCAACTGCGCTTCGGGGACGAGCTTTCCGGAGATCAGCGCGGAGAAGAAGCGGTTCAGGTCCGCGGCGTTGGAGATGACCGCACCGGCCGACTGCGCCCAGGAGACGGTCTGCTCGGTCGAGTCGACCAGCGGCAGCGCGGTGTCGTCGGGCGTCAGGTAACCACGCGCGGCAGAGCCGGAGATGGCGGTGTCCGGGTGGACGTACGAGGTGTTCCGCAGCCCCAGCGGCTTGAAGATCCGCTCCTGGTACTGGGTGGCCATCGGCACGCCGGTGAGGTGCTCGATCATCTCGCCCAGCACCACGAAGTTGGTGTTGGAGTAGCTGTAGGCCGCGCCCGGCTCGTTGGTGGGCTCGTGAGCCGTCGAAAGGTCGATCAGCTCCTGGCAGGAGAACACCTTGTTCCGGACCGCCTCGAAGCCCGGGACGGTGTAGTAGAACATGTCGTTGGTGTAGTCCCACAGGCCGCTGCGGTGGCTGAGCAGGTGCCGGACGGTGATGCGGTCGTCCGGCAGCGGCTGCGGCAGGTAGGTGTTGGCCGGGGCGTCGAGGTCGATGCGCCCCTCGGCGACCAGCTGCATCAGCACCACGGTGGTGAAGGACTTCGTGACACTGCCGACCCGGAAGCGACGGTTCGCGTCCATCGCCGTGCGGGCCGCGGTGTCCGCCTGCCCCATGGAGATGCGGTAGCTCGTCGTGCCCGAGTCGATCCGGGTCAGGGCGCCCGGGGCACCGTCGGCCATGGCCTGCTTCTGCACGGCCAGGATGCCCCTGATGTCGGGGGCGGGCAGGGACGGCGTCGCCGCGACGGCCGGCGAGGCGGCCAGAGTCGTGATCACGGCGGTGCCGGCGAGCATCGTGCTCGCGATGGTGAAACGCATCCGGTTCTCTCTGTCGTCGGTCGGAGTACGGGCGGACGAACGACGCCGGGCCCGCAGGCCCGCGCCGCTCGCCGCCGCACGTCGTTGGACCAGGCCCACGCACCGGTGGTGACTCGCGGGCAGGACACGGCATGCGAGGGCATGCCAAAGGAAGGCCACCGACGTGCCCCCCTCCGTCACACCAGCGCGTCGCGCGTCGGCTTGGCCGGGCGACCATAGCGCGGTCGCGCTGCCGGGCAGCGTGATTGAGCCATGTACCAGGACCTCGAGTGGCAGCGGTGGCAGCGGCGGTCCAGGATGGGCGCGACCGGAGATCGCCTCCGGGTCACCGGCGTGGCCGGGTCCCCGGGGCGGAGCGAGAAGGGGATGCCGACACCGTGATCGACACCAACGAGCTGATCAGGCGGAACGCCGGCTTCGCCGAGGGCGGGTCGTTCGCCGGCCTCAGGCTCGCGCCCAGTGGCAGCCTGACGGTCATCGGCTGCGTCGACCCCCGCGTGGACCCGAGCGCGGTGCTCGGCCTCGAGCTCGGCGAGGCAGGGGTGATCCGCAATGTCGGAGGCCGGGTCACGCCCGCGACGCTCCGGACGCTCGGAATGCTCGCCAAGGTCGTGCAGGCCCGCACGGGCGGCCCGGGCCCGGCTGACAACCACTACGTGGTCCTGCAGCACACCGACTGCGGGATCACGGACCTGCCGCCGTTCCCCGAACTCCTGGCCGAGTACTTCGAGGTCCCGGCCGAAGACCTGGCCGCCAAGGCGGTCACCGACCCCTTCGCCGCCGTCCGCCTCGACGTCGAGCTCCTCAAGCGGCACCTCCGGGCCGGGGTCTTCGTCTCGGGGCTGGTGTACGACGTGGCCACCGGTCTCGTCGACGTCGTCGTCCCGCCCGCACGCGTGGCAGCCTGACACCTCGGCCGAGCCGGACGGTCGCTTGACCTGGACCGAGGTCCAGGGGCAAGGCTTGAGGCATGAGTGAGGCAGATGAGGTGTTCGGTATCGCGGAGGTCTCGGCGTTGATCGGTCTGGCGCCCGACACGTTGCGGTACTTCGAACGGCAGGGGGTTGTACCGTCCCCGCGGCGCGACAGTGCGGGACGTCGCCAGTACACGACGGCAGACGTCGAGCTGATCCGCATGCTGGTTCATCTCCGTGAGACGGGGATGCCTCTGGCCGACATCGCGCAGTTCACAGGCGCGGACGACAAGGCGGCCGATCCGGCCGGGCTCCGCGTCGAGTTGCTGACGGCCCATCGCCGCCGCGTCCACGAGAGGCGCGAGGAGCTGGACCGTGCGCTCGATGTGATCACTCGGAAGATCGCCGACTTCACGGATCGGATCCCGCGTCCGGTGGACCTTCTCGAACGACCGGACTGCACGATCGCCTACGAGGTCCAGGGCGAGGGGCCACTGCTGTTCCTTGTCGGCGCGCCGGTCGGGCGGGCCGGTTTCGCGGCGCTGGCGCACGAGCTGGCAGGCCGGTTCACCGTCGTCACCCATGATCCGCGTGGTATTGGTGCCAGCCGCGCGGTCCCCGGGATGGCCGCGCCCACGCCCGAGGTTCTCGCCGAGGACCTTGCCGCGCTGGTCGACAGGTTCACCGGAGGGCCCGCCCTGTTCGCCGGGACCAGTGGTGGTGCCGTCACGCTGCTGGAGTTGGCCACGCAACATCCTGACGTGGTCGGCCGGGCCGTCCTGCACGAGCCGCCCCTTGTGTCCCTCTTGGACGACGCGGACCTGTCGGCACGGGCCGCGGCAGCGTTCAAGGCCGCGGAGGCCGACCCTCAACGTGCCGTACAGGAGTTCTTCGACCTCAGCGGCGCCGGCCACCGCACAGGACCGGATCAGACGCCTCCCGCCCACATGGCGCTGCCCGGGCTGCCGGTCGAGGAACTCGACAAGAACCGCTACTTCCTGGGTCGGATGGCAGGCCCGGCGGTCTTCTACGCCCCCGACATCGAGGCCGTCCGTCGCGTTCCGGTGACGCTGTGCGCCGGCTCGCTGAGCCATCACCAGATGGCGCGCCGGGCGACCCAGGCACTCGCCGACCTTCTGGAGCTCCCCCTGACCGACATGCCCGGCAACCACCTAGGCGCGAGCACCGAGCCGGCAGCGTTCGCCCAGGTCCTCGGGCGCCTGCTCGAACCCTGAACGCATCCCGTGGCCCCTCCCGTGCCGAACGGCCCAGGAGGGGTCCCCCCGGAGCGCCCTCAGCCGTGCGTGTGCAAGGGCTTGCCCGCGAGGGCGAGGAACGCCTCCCCCAGTGCCTCGTTCTGGGTCGGGTGGGCGTGCGCGAGGGGGGCGACGTCGTCGGGATGGGCCTCCCAGGCGACCGCGAGCTGCGCTTCGGCGATGAGCTCGCCGACCCTCGCGCCGACCATGTGGACGCCGACCACGGGGCCGTCCTTCTCACGGACGAGTTTCACAAAGCCCGAGGTGCCGATGATCTGGCTCTTGCCATTGCCGGCGAGGTTGTACTCGACGCATTCCACCCGGTCGGCACCGAACTTCTCCTTGGCCCGCGCTTCGGTGAGGCCGACGGAGGCGATCTCCGGGTCGCAATAGGTCACGCGGGGAACGCAGTCGTCGGCGACCGGGGTGGGACCGAGGCCCGCGATCTCCTCCGCCACGAACATGCCGTGCTGGAAACCGCGGTGCGCGAGCTGGAGACCTTCGACGATGTCCCCCACGGCGTAGACCCCAGCTGCCTGGGTGCGCAAGCTCTCGTCGACCCGGACGAATCCCCGGTCCAGTGTCACCCCGGCCTCCTCGAAGCCCATGCCGGCCGTACGGGGTCCCCGTCCGACGGCGACGAGCAGGACGTCGGCCTCCAGGGGCGCGCCTGTCGCGAGTCTCACCGAGACCCGCCTCTCGTCCTGCTCGACGGCCTCGACCCGGACGCCGGTGCGCACCGCGATCCCACGGCGCCGGAAGGCACGTTCCAGGGCCTTGCCGCAGGACGGGTCCTCGCTGGGGACGAGGCCCGGCAACGCCTCGACCACGGTGACGTCGACGCCGAACGACCGCCACAGGCTCGCGAACTCCACCCCGATGACGCCACCGCCGAGGACGATCGCGCTGCGCGGCAGTTCGGGCAGGGAAAGCGCCTCCGTGGACGACAGGACCCGTCCGCCGAAGTCGAGTCCGGGCAGGCTGCGGGCGACGGACCCGGTGGCCAGGACGACGGCTTTCGTCGCGGAGAAGGTCGCCTCGCCGACCCGCACGGCCGTGGGCGACACCAGGTGTCCGCGGCCGTGGACGAGCGTCACCTCGCGGGAGGCGACCAGTCCCCGCAGGCCCTTGTAGAGGCGGTCGACGACGGTGTCGCGATAGGCGTGGACGCCGGGCAGGTCGATCCCGTCGAAGGAGGCGCGGACGCCCACCGACGCGGCGTGTCGCGACACCTCGGCCACCTCGGCGGCGTGGAGCAGGGCCTTGGTGGGGATGCAGCCGCTGTGCAGGCAGGTTCCGCCGAGCTTGTCCTCCTCCACCAGGGCAACGCCGAGTCCCAGATCCGCGGCGCGCAGGGCGGCCGCGTATCCGCCGGATCCGCCGCCGAGGATCACCAGGTCGAACGTGCTCTCGGTCATGGCGCGGTCCTCTCCTTGTCCTCGTGTTCGCCGGTGCTCACAGCAGGATCCTGAGCGGGTGTCCGAGCACGTCCACGAGCGCCTTCATCCACTCTGCCGCGGTGGCGCCGTCCACCGACCGGTGGTCGACGGCGAGGGTCAGCCGCAGTACGGAGGCGACGACGACCGCTCCCTCCTCGACGACAGCTTCCTGCCGGACGGCGCCGACGGCCAGGATCGCGGCCTGCGGCGGGTTGATGATCGCCGCGAAGTCCTCGGTCCCGTACATGCCGAGGTTCGTGATCGAGATCGTGCCGCCCTCCAGCTCGTCCTGCCGGAGCCGGCGGTCCTTGGCGCGGGCGATCAGATCCTTCGTCACCTTGGCGACGCCGCCTAGCGACAGGGAGTCGACGGCGCGGACCACGGGGGTGACCAGACCGCCGTCGGTGGCGACCGCCACGGCGATGTCGACGTCCGAGAAGTGCCGGATCGAGTCGTCGTTCCACCGCACGTTCATCGCGGGGACGCTCGCGTGCGCGAAGGCGACCGCCTTGACGAGCATGTCGTTGATCGACACCTTGACGCCCTGGCCGTCGTTGATCTGCCGCCGCAGGTCGAGGAGTGCGTCGACGCGTACGCCGGCGCGCAGGTAGAAGTGCGGCGTGTGCTGCTTGCTCTCCGTCAGCCGGCGGGCGATGGCCGCCCGCATGCGCGTGTGGGGCACGTCCACGAAGCGCGCCTCGGTCACCGGGGGCCGGGGTTCCCCGCCGTCCGGCCGCGGGGCCTTCGGCTCCGCCTTCCCGGCGGCCGCGGCCGCCTCGACGTCGGGCCGCCGGATCCGGCCGCGCGGACCGCTCCCCGCCACGGTGCCCAGATCGACCGAGAGCTCGCGTGCGAGGCGTCGGGCCAGCGGGCTCGCGAAGAGGCGCGCGGACGTCGTCTCCCGCTCGGTCCGATCGGCGACCGGCGCCGCCGGTGGCGGGTCGGCGGGCGTCCCGCCGCTGCCGCCCAGGGCGGCCACCAGCGCGTCCACGTCGGCGGCCGGCTCGCCCGGCGCGCCCCAGACCGCGATCGGGGTGCCGACCGCGACCGTCGCGCCCGCGTCCACCAGGAGGCGCAGGAGTACGCCGTCGTGCTCGGCCTCGACGTCGACCACGGCCTTCTCGGTCTCCACCGTGACGATCGGATCGCCCGCCGCGTAGGGGGTGTTCACCGCGACGTTCCAGGACTCCAGGACCGCCTCGGCGGTGTTGGCCGCGATCTCGGGCATGCGCAGCAGCTCAGCCATGGTTCTGCTCCCGTGCGAACTCGCGGAGCTTGGCGACGACTTCGTCCGTGGAAGCGAACGCGGCCCGCTCCAGCACCTTGCTGATGCTCGGCGACGCCTCGCCGCCCGTCAGGCGTTCGACCGGCGCGTCGAGCCAGTCGAAGAGCCGTCGCTGGATCTCGTCCGCGAGCCAGCCGCCGTAGGAGGTGCCGAGGGCGCCCTGCTCGGCGATGAGCACATGGTTGGTCTTCATCACCGAACGGGAGATCGTGTCCCAGTCCAGGCTGGCGCGGTCCAGCCAGCGCAGGTCGACGACCTCCGCGTCCACGCCCGTCTGTTCGACGGCGTCGAGCACGGCGGGCGTCATCGCCAGGTAGGTGAGGACGGTCAGTGCCGCGCCCTCGCGGCGTACGGCGGCCTTGCCGACCGGCAGGTGGTGGTCGTAGTTGTCCGGCAGTCCCGGCCCCGTCGAGTTGTAGAGGTCCACGTGCTCCAGGACCACGACCGGGTCGTCGCAGGCCAGGGCCGTGTTCATCAGGCCGACGTAGTCGAACGGCGTCGAGGGGGCGACGATGCGCCAGCCGGCCGCCGTCGCGAAGACACCGGCCGGGTCCATCGAGTGCTGCGATCCGTAGCCCGTGCCGGTGGCGACCTTGCTGCGCAGGACGAACGGCACCTTGCCCTCGCCGCCGAACATGTGGCGGGCCTTGCCGATCTGGTTGAACAGCTGGTCGGCCGCCACCCACATGAAGTCGGCGTACATGAACTCGACGACCGGGCGGTAGCGGCCGTCCAGGGCGAGCCCGCCGCCGAGGCCGGTGAACGCGTTCTCCGAGATCGGCGTCCCGATGACGCGGTCGGGGAAGTCCTCGCTCAGTCCGCGGGTGGCGCCGTTGGTGCCGCCGTTGAGCCGGTGCACGTCCTCCCCCATCACCACGACGCGGGGATCGGTCTCCAGCCGGCGTCCCATCACTCCGGCGACGGCGCCGATGAACTTCACGTCCGTCAGCTCACCGGTGTGGTCCTCGGTGTCGGTGAACTCGATACCGTCCAGCTCCGACAGATCACCGCGGACACCTTCGTCGACGAAGGCCGGGTCCGGCCACTCCGAGGGCACGATGCGCCGCTCCCCCGGCTTGCCGCCGGGCCGTGCCTCCAGCAGTACGTCGCCGAGTCCGGACATCAGGGCCTTGGCGCGCGCGACGGTCTCAGCGACCGCCTTCTTGGTGAGGATTCTGCGCCGCACCAGGTGCCGCACGACGGTGTCGAGCGGGTCGCGGGCACGCCACTGCGCTTCCTCCTCCTTGGTGCGGTACCTGAACGCCGAGCCGGCGAAGGGACCGTTCTGGTGGAAGTAGCGGTAGACATCGGCCTCGATCAGCGTCGGTCCGTCGCCGCGGCGCATGTGCCCGAGAGCCTGCTGCGTCACCAGGTGCACGGCCAGCGGATCCATCCCGTCGACCTTCCAGCTGCGGATGCCGAAGCCCGGGCCGCGGCCGGACAGCCGCGGCTCGGCGGTGACTTCGGAGACGTGGGTGGAGACGGCGTACTGGTTGTTCTCGACGAAGAAGCACAGGGGCAGCGACCAGGCCGCCGCGAGGTTGAGGGTCTCCAGCGTGGATCCGATGTTGATCGCGCCGTCGCCGAAGAACGTGAAGGCGACCGCGTCGGTGCCGGACCTCCTGTGCGCCCACGCGGATCCGGCCGCGAGCGGTACCCCGCCGCCGACGATCGCGTTGGTCCCGATGGCGCCGGCCTCGTGCCACTGGAGGTGCATGCTGCCGCCCCGGCCGTGGCTGAACCCCCGGTCCAGGCCGCATATCTCGCGCAGGCTGCGCAGGAGCACGGCCTCCACGTCCTCGGGGAACGGCTTCGCGGGGTCGATGCCCGTGGGGTGCAGATGGGCGAGCACCTTGGCGAGGAACTGGTGGTGGCCGCGGTGCGAGCCGTTCACGGTGTCCTGCGTCGTCAGCGCGAAGCACGCGCCGACCGCGCCGCCCTCCTGGCCGATGCTGGAGTGCGCGGGACCGTGGATCAGCCCGTCCGCGGCGAGTTCCAGGACGTACTCCTCGAAGGTCCTGATCAGCACCAACTGGCTGAGCATGCCGGTGAGGAGGTCAGGAGCCGCCGCGTCCCAGTCGTCCTGGGTGGCGACGAACTCCGACCACGCGACCTTCGCTTCGAGTCTGTGTTCCGCAGGCATCGGGTGCCCCCTTCGATCGTCCGGAGTGGACCGGCCCGGACGACCCTGCCATAAAGTTGGATCCAATAACAAGACTTCTCTCGACTTCTCGCCGCCCACAGGCCATCATCGTGGTGATTTCGGATCCAAAGGAGAAAGATCATGGCCCTGCCCGGCCTCATGCGCCTCGACCACATCGGATTCACGGTGCCGGACCTGGACGAAGCCCACGCCTGGCTCGTGGACGTCCTGGGCTGCGAGTACCTGTACTCACTCGGTCCGTTCAGCGCGACGGACGACTGGATGTCGGAGCACCTGAACGTCGACCCCCGCACCGTCATGCGCCGGCTGCGCTTCTACCGGTGCGGCACACAGGCCGTCTTCGAGGTGTTCGAGTACCGGGCGGAGTCGCCGCGGACCACCGTGCCGCGCAACAGCGACGTCGGCGGGCACCATGTCGCCCTGTACGTCGAGGACCTGGACGAGGCCGTGTCGTACCTGCGGGCGAGGAACGTTCCCGTGCTCGGCGACCCCACCAGGAGCGCCGGACCGTCGGAGGGGCAGCGGTGGGTCTACTTCCTCTCGCCGTGGGGAATGCACTTCGAGCTCGTGTCGTATCCTGACGGCAAGGCCTTCGACCGCGCCCCGTCCCAGTTCAGAGGTGACCGCCCTTGACTCCCGCGCACGCTCGCGATCCCCGCGGGTCGGAGAGTGTCAGGAGTCAGCACATCGCGGGCATCCTCCGCGAGGAGATCCTCGCCGGCGAACTGACGCCCGGCACCTGGCTGCGCCAGGACGAGATCGCGGCGCGCCTGGGCACAAGCCGGATCCCGGTGCGCGAGGCGTTGCGGATCCTGGAGTCCGACGGCCTCACCGAGTCGTTCCCGAACCGCGGGTCGCGGGTTCCGATGCTCAGCCTCGAAGAGGTGAACACCAACTACCGCATGCGCGAGCGGCTGGAGCCGCTGACGCTGAACATGAGCCTCCCCCATCTCAGCGACCAGCACGTGCAACGCCTCGAACAGCTCCAGGACGAGATCGAGAGCCAGAGCGACGTCAACCGCTTCCTGCTCCTGGACCGCGACTTCCACATGACGACCTACGCGGGCTGCCCCAGCGACCATCTGCTGGCCATCACCGAGCGGCTGTGGAACTCCACCCAGCACTACCGCCGCGCGTTCATGGTGCTCGCGGACCCCGACCGGGCCACCATCGTCAACGCCGAACACCGGCTGATCCTGGACGCCGTGCGGCGCCGCGACCCCGAGGACGGCGAGCGCTACCTCACGGGGCACATCCGTCGCACCCGGGTCGAACTCACCGCGCACCCCGAGCTCTTCGCCGAGAAGCAGTGACGCGGGCCGGAAGCCCGGCCACGCCCCCGGCTCCCTGAGCGAACCGGCTCGCGCCGGGGTGTCGGCGTTCACGCGGCATCCCACACCGCGACATGGATCCATCCCTGCGTGACACCAGGCAATTCAACCGCATCATCACTGTTTTAACCCCACGATGAGCCCTAACATGGATCCAATCCTGACTCACTCCCCTCCCTCTCCCAGAGGAGAACGCCGTGCCGATCGCCACCGTGAACCCCGCCACCGGTGAACTCGTAGAAGAGTTCGCTCCCCTCACGAAGGATCAGGTCAACCGGCGCCTGGCGCGAGCGGAGGTCGCTGCCGCGACACTCCGGGCGACCGGCTTCGACACGCGCGCCCGGTGGATGCGGGCGGCCGCCGATCTGGTCGAGAACGAGGCGGCCCAGACGGCACGCCGGCTCACGATCGAGATGGGGAAGCCGATCGCGCAGGCCCGCGCGGAGGTCCTCAAGTGCGCGCACGCGATGCGGTTCTACGCCGAGAACGCCGAGAGCCTGCTGGCCGACCAGCCGCTCGCCGACCCGGGCGCGGTCAGGGCCTCGGCCGCGTACACCTCGTACGAGCCCCTGGGCATCGTGCTCGCCGTGATGCCGTGGAACTACCCGATGTGGCAGGTGATCCGCTTCGCCGCGCCCGCGCTGATGGCAGGCAACGTCGGCCTGCTCAAGCACGCCTCGAACGTCCCGCAGTCCGCGCTGTACCTCGACACGCTCTTCGAGCGAGCGGGCTTCCCCGAGGGGTCGTTCCAGACGCTCCTCATTGGAGCGGCCCACGTCGAGGACGTCGTCCGGGACCGGCGCGTCGCCGCCGTCACGCTCACCGGGTCCGAGCCGGCCGGGCGCTCGATCGCGGCCGTCGCGGGCTCGGAGGTGAAGAAGGCGGTGCTGGAGCTGGGCGGGTCCGACCCGTTCATCGTGCTGCCCTCCGCGGACGTCCCGGCCGCCGCCCGTACCGCCGTGGCCGCCCGCACGATGAACAACGGCCAGTCCTGCATCGCGGCCAAGAGGTTCATCGTCCACACCGAGGTGTACGAGGAGTTCGTCGAGGCCTTCGTCGCGGGCACCAAGGCGCTCAGGGTCGGCGACCCGCTCGACGAGGAGACCGAGATCGGGCCGATCGCCACCGAGTCCGGCCGGCGCGAGCTCGCCGAACTGGTCGACGACGCCGTCGCGAAGGGTGCCGTCCTGCGCTGCGGCGGGTCCGCGGTCGGCACCGAGGGGTGGTTCTTCGAGCCGACGGTGCTGGAGGAGGTCACCGCCGAGATGCGGCTGTACCGGGAGGAGGCCTTCGGCCCCCTGGCCGCGGTCCACCGGGTCGACGGCATCGAGGAGGCCGCGGCCCTCGCCAACGACACGGCCTTCGGCCTCAGCTCGTCGGTGTGGACCACCGACCCGGACGAGGAGCGCTACCTGATCAGCCGGCTCGAGGCCGGTGCCGTCTTCGTCAACGGCATGAGCGTCTCCTTCCCCGAGCTGCCCTTCGGCGGCGTGAAGGACTCCGGCATCGGGCGCGAGCTCGCCGCGGAGGGCATCCGCGAGTTCTGCAACCTCAAGACGGTCTGGAAGAGCTGACGAGCCACTGCCCGGGGTGCGATTCCGCCCGCCCGCGCAATCGCACCCCGGGCGCTGTGCTTCCGGCCCGTCCGGCCGTGCTCAATCCGGGGCCTGCGCCCAGCGGTTGAGCGTTTCACCCGGGGTGTCGTAGGTGAGCCAGGTCCCGTCGCCGAGCGGGCGGACCCAGCTGTCGACCACGCCCGCGGGATAGGTGACCTCCCCGCGTATCTCCAGGGTGCGGGCGTCGAGCAGCCAGTGGCGCGCCAGGTCTTCGTCGGCGTCGGTCAGCGACGCGATGACCGTCCCGGCGTCGACGAAGCCGCAGTCGTAGCCCCAGGCGTCATCCCGCTCCTCGTCGTCGGCCGATTCCGGCTCCGCCTCGGCCAGCACGGTGCCGTCCAGAGCGTGCAGGCGCAGGTCCGACCCGTAGTGCTCCACCGTCAGGAAGCCGGGATACCCCGCATGGACGTCCATCAGGATGCGGTCCATGCCCTTGTTCAGGTCCCAGGCGGTGAGTTCCCCGCCGTCCAGGCGCGCCCAGTGCAGCAGGACGCCGTCCTGGCCCATGCCGATGCCGAGGCCCATGTGCACGCCGTCGGGGTGGGAGAGGTGGTTCGAGCCTGCTGCGGCGCTGTCCAGCGGCAGCCGGGCCAGTTCCCGTCCGTTACGGGCGTCCAGGACCACCCAGCGTTCCCGCCATTCTCCCTCCGCCGGCTCGGCCACGACGTGCGCCCAGACGAGCCGGCCGTCGTCCGAGACCCGGCAGGATCCGTGCTCGCTGCCGCGGCAGACCTCCTGCTCGTCCCCCGAGTGCGGGTGGTCGAGCTCGGGTCCCCAGCAGGCGTGGCGGTACTCCCAAAGCGTCTGCCCGTCCGTCCCCACGGCGCGTACCGCGCGCTGACCGGAGAACACCGCAAAGCTGCCGTCGGGACTCATCGAATGGACTCCGCGGTCCCACTCCGGCCAGGGCAGGACGAAGACCGCGGACGGCGCGTGCTCCCCCGCGAACACCTCGTCGAGGTCGTGGACCTCCAGCTCGTGCCCGTTGAGGAGAAGGGCGCGGTGCGACCCGTTCGCGCGGCTTTCGAGTGCGAAGCCGTTGACGAGAACGCCTCCACCCGGCAGCCTCACCGAGTCGCGCAGTTGTGCGGTGATCGACATGCTCCGAAGGTAACGGACACCACCGACAGTGCCTGCGCGTCCCAACGTCGAAAGGTACGCCGAGGGGTTCAGTGCTCGAAGAGCTCGATGAAACGCGGCAGCGCCGCGACGAACGCCTCGTCGTACGACATCGACGCGAGTTCGTAGACGGAGCGGCGGCCGGACGCGCCCGCGCCGGCCGCCCTCAGTGCCTTGTCGAGCCATTCCTGCGCGACCGCGGCTGCCCGGCCGGCCTTGACCACGGCCTGCACGAGACCGACCTCGCGGGCCCTGTCCGCGGTGAACGGCTCACCGGAGCCTACGTTCTCCATCGCCACGCGCGGCCCGAGCCGATGAATGAGGGGCACTTGCGCGATCATCGGCCACATCCCGGCGCCGACCTCCACCGTGCCGATGCGCGCGCTGTCCACTGCGACGGCGAAATCGCAGGCCGCGACGAACGAGGCGCCCCCGGCGAGCGCGTCACCGTTGACGGCAGCCGCGACAGGCAGACCCAGACGCGGGAAAATCCGGAGGGTCTCCATCAATGCCTTGCCGAACAGGGCGGGGTCCGCACCGGCTTTGACGGCCGCGATGTCGAGACCGCCGCAGAAGGTGTCACCCGCGCCGGTGAGCAGGACGGCGCGGATGTCAGGGTTGTCGTCGCACTCCTGCAGCCGGGCACGGATGTCGCCGAGCATGCCTGGGTTCAGCAGGTTCCGCTCGCCGTTGCGTATCGTCAGCACGCACGTGGCACCGACCACTTCCTGCTCCACGACGCCACCCCAGGCGCCGTCCGCGCTGTTCGTCATCCCAGTCCTCTCCCTTGTTGCGGTCTGTCTGTCACAGGACGCGGAGGATGTCCTCGACGCGGTCCTTGGCGTCGCCGAAGAGCATGGCGGAGTTCTCGCGGTAGAAGAGCGGGTTCTGGACGCCGGCGTACCCGGAGGCCATGGAGCGTTTGAAGACGATGACGTTCTCGGCGTTCCAGACCTGGAGGACGGGCATGCCGGCGATGGGCGAGCCCGGGTCCTCGGCAGCGGCGGGATTGACGGTGTCGTTGGCGCCGATGACGAGGACGACGGTGGTGCTGTCGAAGTCGTCGTTGATCTCGTCCATCTCCAGCACGATGTCGTAGGGGACCTTGGCCTCGGCGAGCAGGACGTTCATGTGGCCCGGCAGCCGGCCCGCGACCGGGTGGATCCCGAAGCGCACCTTGACGTCGCGGTCCCTGAGCTTGCGGGTCAGTTCGGCGACGCCGTACTGGGCCTGCGCGACGGCCATGCCGTAGCCGGGGGTGATGACCACCGAGTCTGCCGAGCCGAGGAGTTCGGCGACCCCCTCGGCAGTGATCTCGCGGTGCTCGCCGTAGTCCTTGTCACCGGCCGGGCCGGCCTCGATGCCGAACCCGCCGGCGATCACGGAGAGGAAGGAGCGGTTCATCGCCTTGCACATGACGGCGGACAGATAGGCGCCGGAGGAACCGACCAGGGCCCCGGTGATGATCAGCAGGTCGTTCTCCAGGAGGAACCCGGACGCCGCCGCCGCCCAGCCGGAGTAGGAGTTCAGCATCGAGACCACGACCGGCATGTCGCCGCCGCCGATCGAGGCGACCAGGTGCCAGCCCAGGGCCAGCGCGACGACGGTGACGGCGATCAGCAGCCACAGCGCGGGGTCGAGCACGAACCATGTGGTGAGCACGGCGAAGGCGGCCAGCGCACCGAGGTTGAGGACGTTCTTGCCCGGCAGCATCAGGGGGGACGACTTGATCCGCGCCGAGAGCTTGAGGAAGGCCACGATCGAGCCGGTGAAGGTGACCGCGCCGATGAACACGCCGATGAAGACCTCGGCGGAGTGGATGCCGAGCAGGTCCTGCGCCCGCAGGGCCGCGGCCTCGGCGCTGCCCGGGCCGTCCAAAGCGGCCTCCACGTGCAGGTAGCCGTTCCAGCCGACCAGCACCGCCGCCAGGCCCACGAAGGAGTGCAGCAGGGCGATCAGTTCGGGCATCCCGGTCATCTCCACCACCCGGGCCCGCCACAGCCCGATCGCGGCACCGGCCGCGACGGCGCCGATGAGCAGCGCGAGACCGACGCCGGAGATGTCGTGGTCGATCGCCAGCACGACCGTCGCGCCCAGGGCCACGGCCATGCCGGTGACGCCGAAGGTCTTGCCGGCCTTGGCGGACTCGTGGTGGGACAGCCCGGCCAGTGCCAGGATGAAGAGCAGGGCCGCGACGATGTAGGCGGCCGCCGCGCCGGTCTCGACAGTCATCAGATCGGACATCGCACAGCCCTTCAGCTTCTCGAGAACATGGAGAGCATCCGGCGGGTCACCGCGAAGCCTCCGAAGACATTGACGGAGGCCAGCAGGATCGCGATCGTCGACAGCGCGGTGACCGCCGCGCCGTTCGGGCTCTCGCCGTGGCCGATCTGCATCAGGGCGCCGACCACGATGATCCCGGAGATCGCGTTGGTCACGCTCATGAGGGGCGTGTGCAGGGCGTGGTGGACCTGCCCGATCACGTAGTAGCCGATCACCACCGCGAGCGCGAACACCGTCAGGTGTCCCAGCAGGGCGGGCGGCGACATGGCCGCGAGCAGGAACAGCGCGGCGCCGCCCGCCCCGACCACGGCGAACCGCCTCCGGGCCGGCACCGGCGCCTTCGCCCGGGAGCCCGCGGGCCCCGGCGCACGGGCCGCGCCGGAGGGAGCGGCCGCCGGAGCGGCGGACACCTCCACGGGCGGCGGCGGCCAGGTCGACTCGCCGTCGCGGACGACGGTGATGGACCGCTGCACCACGTCGTCGAAGTCCAGTACCAGCCGGCCGTCCCTGCCCGGGGTCATCAGCTTCACGAGGTTGACCAGGTTGGTGCCGTACAGCTGGGAGGCCTGCGCGGGCAGCCGGCCGGGCAGGTCGGTCCAGCCGATGATGGTCACGCCGTTCGCCGTGACCACCGCCTCGTCCCTGACCGTGCCCTCGACGTTGCCGCCGTTCGCGGCCGCCAGGTCCACGATCACGCTGCCCGGCCTCATCGAGGCGACCATCTCGGCGGTGATGAGCGTCGGTGCCGGACGGCCCGGGATCAGGGCCGTCGTGACGACGATGTCCATCTCCGGGATCCGGTCCGCGTACAGCTGGGCGGCGCGGGCGTTGTAGTCCCGCGACATCTCCTTGGCGTAGCCGGTCGCCGAGACCTCCACCTCGCCGGGGTCGCCGGCCTCGACGGAGAGGTACTCGCCGCCCAACGACCTGACCTGGTCGGCGACCTCCGGCCGCGGGTCGGTGGCGTGCACGACGGCGCCCAGGCTTCCCGCGGCGCCGATCGCGGCCAGACCGGCCACGCCGGCGCCGCAGACCAGGACCTTCGCCGGCGGCACCTTGCCCGCGGCGGTCACCTGACCGGTGAAGAACCGCCCGAAGGCGTGGGCTGCCTCCACCACCGCCCGGTAGCCGGCGATGTTCGCCATCGACGAGAGCACGTCGAGCGACTGCGCCCGTGAGATGCGCGGCACCGCGTCCATGGCCAGCGCCGTGATCGGGCGCTCCGCGAGGTCCGCCACCAGCGCGGGATCGAACGCGGGGCCCATGATGCCCACGACCGTCGCACCCGGCTTCAGGGCGTCCAACTGCTCGGTCGACAGGGCGTTCACGCCGAGCACGACGTCCGCGGCGAGCGGGTCGCCGATCCTCGCGCCGGCTTCGGCGTAGGCCTCGTCGGGGAAGCTCGACAGCGTCCCCGAGCCCGGCTGCACCACGACGTCGTACCCCAGCTTCACCAGCTGGACCACCGTGGCGGGAGTCGCGGCAACGCGCGTCTCGCCGCGGCGGGCTTCACTCACGATTCCGATCAGCATTCCCGTAACTCCCAGCTGTCGATGGTGCGGGGCAGTCGCCGGACGTCCGCGCCCCGCGGACGAGGCCGACAACGATGACGACGACGAGGCTGACGACGATGACGAGGAACGCCATCCAAGGTGAGGGCGCCTCGGATGGCGTCCGCCTGGGGGCCTCGATCAGGCGACGGGCTTCGTCAGACCGCCGTCGACGCGCAGCACCTGGCCGGTCATGTAGGAGGCGTCGTCGGACACCAGGAACGCCGCCGCGGCACCGACCTCGGAGGGCTCGGCCCAGCGGTTGAGGCGGATGCCGAGTCCCTGCACCATGCCGGCCCGGACCTCCTCGGCGCTCTTGCCCTGCTGCTTGGCCATGGCCTCGGTCTTGGTGAGCCAGCCCTCGGTCTTGGTCATTCCGGGGGAGATCGCGTTGACCCGGATGTTGTCGGCGGCCGCCTCGCTCGCCAGGTAGCTGGTGAGGGCGACCACGCCCGCGTTCACGATGCCCGTGGCGCCGGCGTTGGGGACCAGCATGTGGGCGGTCGCGCCGACGACGTTCACGATGCTGCCGCTGCCGGACCGGCTGAGGAACGGGAGAGCGGCCTGCGAGACGCGGAGGAAACCGAGCAGCTTCGTGTCGAAGGCCGCCGCGACGACCTCCTCGTCCACCTGTGCGAGGGGCGCGGGGGCGAGCTGCGGTCCGGCGTTGTTGACGAGGATGTCGAGGCCGCCCTGCCAGGCCTGCACCTCCGCCAGCGCGCTGTTGACGGACTCCGCGTCGCTGACGTCCGCGACGACGGAGAGCACGTCCCCGGCGGCAAAACCGGCGGCGAGGCGGCCCGCGGCAGCCTTGACGGCCGCTTCGTCCCGGGCCGCGATCGCCACCCTGGCGCCGCGCTCCAGCAGTGCCTGCGCGATGGCGAAGCCCAGGCCTCGACTACCGCCGGTCACGAAGGCCATGCGGCCCTCCAAGTTCCACCCTGCAGCCATGTTTCAGTCCTCCAGTCAGCGCTTTCGTGCTTGTGCGGAGAGTGGAACCGAAGCGCCGAGGGGGCGGCAAGCGCGGTTAACACATGGTTCACACGAGGGCCGGAGCGACCGCTTCGCACCTTTCGCATGGTTAACAGAACACGCGGCACGCTCACCGAGTGAGTGCAGGTGGTGCGCGTGCGTCTGCCCACCCGCGAGTGTCCGCTCGGCAAAGGACTTGTGATGGCGATACCCACGTTTGGACCGAACGCAGTCGACTGGGAAACCCGCGTCGACATGGGCAGGCTCCGCGACGAGCGGCTGGCCCGGCTGCGCGCGTCGTTGGAGGAGTCCGACCTGGGCGCCGTCCTCGCCTTCGACTTCGCCAACATCCGCTACATGACCTCGACCAACATCGGCACCTGGGCGATCGACAAGATGATCCGCTTCTCCCTGCTGGTGCGGGGAGGTGAGCCGATCGTCTGGGACTTCGGTTCGGCCGCCAAACACCACCAGCTGTACAACCCCTGGCTGGACTACTCGGGGGCCCACTCCGACGGCGATCCGCACGGGGCCCACCACGGAGCCGACCCCCGCAACCCCAGCGGTGCCCGCGCCGGCATCTCCACGCTGCGCGGCGCCATCAACCCGCTGGTCGGGATGGCCGACTCGGTCGCCCGGAAGATCAAGCACGAGCTGGAGCTGTACGGTCTCCTGGACGAGCCGGTCGGCGTCGACGTCATCGAGCTCCCGGTCCTGACGGCCCTGCAGAGCGCGGGCGTCACCGTGGTCGACGGACAGCAGGTGTTCCTGGAGGCCCGGCGCATCAAGACCCGCGACGAGATCCGTCTGCTCACCCACGCCTGCTCGATGGTCGACGCCGCCTACGAGAACCTCTACGAGTTCCTCCGGCCGGGCGTGCGCGAGAACGAGTGCGTGGGCATGGTGGCCAAAACCCTCTACGACCTCGGCTCGGAGTTCGTCGAGGGGGTCAACGCGATCTCCGGTGAGCGGTGCGCGCCGCACCCCCACGTCTTCTCGGACCGCATCGTGCGACCCGGGGACCCGGCATTCTTCGACATCCTGCACAGCTACAACGGCTACCGCACCTGCTACTACCGCACGTTCGCCGTCGGCAGCGCCTCCTCCGCGCAGCGCGACGCCTACACGCGGTGCCGCGAGTACATGGACGAGGCCATCAGCCTCGTGCGGCCCGGCGCCACGACGGCCGACATCGTCTCCGTATGGCCGACGGCGCAGGAGTTCGGGTTCGCGGACGAGGAGGCGGCCTTCGCGCTGCAGTACGGGCACGGTGTCGGGCTGTCGATCTGGGAGAAGCCCGTCTTCTCCCGGCTGGTGTCCCTGGACCACCCCGAAGTGCTCGAAGAGGGCATGGTGTTCGCGCTGGAGACCTACTGGCCGTCGAAGGACGGCTGGGGCGCGGCCCGCATCGAGGAGGAGCTCGTGGTGACCGCGGACGGCTGCGAGGTCATCACCAAGTTCCCCGCGGAGGAGCTTCTCGTCGCCGGCCGGCGGTACTTCACCGTCTCCGGGCCGCTGTCGACCGAGCGCGACTCGCAGTCGCACCTGAACACCCCCACCGGGTCCCGGTCCATCCGCCGAGGCAGCGCTGCCGACCTCTGACCGCGCGGCCGCCCCCGCCCCGCCGGAGCCGAGGACGCCATGACCCTGTCCGAGCAAGACCCCCGAACCCCGGTCGCCTGGAGCGTCGCGCTGCGCGGCGCCGTACGCGGAAGGGCGGTGGCGCAGACGTCCGCGGCCGCCCTGGCGGTCGGGTCGACCCTGTTCATGGTCAACCTGTACGCGCAGGTCCGGCAGGGCCCGTTCACATGGGCGCTCGCGGTGCGCATCGCCCTGACGTTCCTCGTTCCGTGGTTCAACGCCACAACGGGGATCGCGCTGGGCCTGCGCCGGCCGGGCTCCGCGTCGCGCAGCGGGGACGCTCCTCCCGCGCCCGCCCCTCCCCCGTCCCAAGCCTGCGGTCTCCCCGCAGGCCCCGTCGAAAGGTGATTCCCATGGCGCTGGTACCGCTTCTCACATCCGACCAGTTCTCGTCGGCCGACCAACCCGCTCTCGCGAAGGGGGTGAGTACCTGGGGCGGAGTCCTGAACACCTGGGCGGGCATCGGGAACAGCCCCGGCCTGCTCGCCACCTACCTGCCCTTCCTCGGGCAGCTCAACGGCCCGGGCGCGCTGGAACAGCGCGTGAAGGAGCTGGTCGCGGTCCGCGTGGCCGTGCTCAACCACTGCCGGTACACCGCGAGTCACCGCTGCACGTCCGCGCTGGCCAAGGGCATCGGCGCCGACGAGCTCGCGGCCGTCGCGCGGGGCGAGCTCGGCGGCTTCACCGACAAGGAGCGGCTGGCGCTCCAGCTGGCCGAGGAGATGACCGTCTCCCTCCCGAACACGCCCCTGGAGAAGGGCCTCACCGGCGTCTCGGCCCGCGTCCGCGAGGACGTGCAATGGTCGTTCGACGCGGCCGAGCTGGTCGAGCTCGTGATGTGCATCAGCGTGTGGAACGCCCTGGCGCGCTTCCACCGTGTCATGGCCTTCGACCTGGACATGCCGGAGGCGCCCGTGGAGGTGGAGAACCAGCTCTGAGACCAGGGCGCGCCGCAGTGAGGCCGGTCAGGCAGGCGCCTGACCGGCCTCACCCATCCGCCCGGCCCGCTCGTCACGGCAATTGCCTTGACGGGCGGACAGTTTCGGTGGGTGTGTGACCGCGTCGTTTCCAGTGGCTGATGCGGGCTTGCTGTTGCCGTCGGCGTCGCCAATGCGACCGGCCCCGATACCGGCGGTCTTCGCGATGCCCGGACGGACTTCAACGCGGGACCGGTCGAAGACACGTGGCCCGTGGGCTCCCTCGCGTCCGCGCCGGCCTACGTGGTAGCCGGAAGGTTTCCCTCCGGACCCCCCGGCCTGGCGCAAAAGCGCCAGGCTCTTCAGGTCCGACCCACCGGCCTATACCGTCTGATCAATTTCTCGCGCCGACTACCTGAGAGGCCGTCTTGCTGCAAAGACCTACCCGAAGAAGGATGTTCATCGCGCCTGTCGTGGCGTCAGCGATGCTCCTGTCAATACCGGGTGTGATGGCCAGTGCCGCACCGAAGTCCGGCGGCGCCGTGGCCGCCGCCGACTCCGCCGCACGACCGATATCGCGAACCGTCACGTTGATCAACGGTGACAAGGTCACCGAGACCACAGCCGCCGACGGCACGGTCACCCGCTCCCTGGAGAACCCGCAGGGCAAGCCGACCGGATACGTGACCAGCACGGTCGGCACGGACACATACGTCTACCCGACCGCTGTCCTGCCGTACGTGGCCTCTGGGCAGCTGGACCGGGGGCTGTTCGACATCACCCGGCTGCTGGCCGACGGCTACGACGACGCACACACCGGCACGTTGCCGCTGATCGTCTCGTACACCGACGCCGCCGCACGCTCCCGCACCGCCACGGTGCTGCCGAAGGGCGCGACCAGGACCCTCACCCTGAGCAGCATCCAGGGCGCGGCCGTTTCGGAGACGCGCTCGGCCGCCGCCGGCTTCTGGGCCTCCCTCACGACCGGCAACGTGCCCGCCGCCGGACGGGCCGCCTCGACCGCGCCGCGGCTGGGCGCCGGCATCGCCAAGATCTGGCTGGACGGCAAGGCCAAGGCCGAACTGGCCGACAGCACCGCGCAGATCGGCGCTCCGCAGGTCTGGGCCGGTGGCGACACCGGGCAGGGCGTGGACGTGGCCGTGCTGGACACCGGGATCGACACCCAGCACCCCGACCTGGCCGGCCAGGTCAGCGCCGCGGAGAGCTTCGTGCCCGGTGAGGACGTAGAGGACCACCACGGGCACGGCACTCACGTCGCGTCCACCATCGCGGGCACGGGCGCGGCCTCCGACGGCAAGGAGAAGGGTGTCGCTCCTGGGGCGCGCCTGCACGTGGGCAAGGTGCTCGACAACACGGGCCAGGGTCAGGACTCCTGGATCCTGGCTGCCATGGAGTGGGCCGCCCGCGACCAGCACGCCAAGATCATCAGCATGAGTCTCGGCTCCGGCGCCAGCGACGGCAGCGACCCGCTGAGTCTGGCGGTCGATGCGCTCAGCCACGAGACCGGCGCACTGTTCACCATCGCCGCGGGCAACTACGGCCCCAACACGGTGTCGGCCCCCAGCGTCGCCGACGCCGCGCTGTCCGTGGGCGCCGTGGACGGCTCCGACACCCTCGCCGACTTCTCCAGCACCGGTCCGCGCATGGGTGACGGCGGGCTCAAGCCGGAACTGACCGCTCCCGGTGTCGATGTGCTGGCGGCCCGCTCGCAGTACGCGTCGGAAGGCAGCGGCCCCTACCAGACGATGAGCGGGACCTCGATGGCCACCCCGCATGTCGCGGGGGCGGCCGCGCTGCTGGCCCAGGCGCACCCCGACTGGACCGGGCAGCAGCTCAAGGACGCTCTGATCAGCACCACCGCCCTGACTCCGCAGTACAACCCCTACGAGGCCGGCAGCGGCCGACTGGACATCGCGGCCACGATACGGAACACCGTGTTCGCGACCGGCAGCGTCCACGCCTACCAGAGCTTCTCGGCGCCCGCCGGTGAGAAGTCCGACAAGACGGTGACGTACACCAACACCGGTGGCAGCCCCGTTACCCTCCACCTGTCCGTCCAGCCCAGCGCGGGTACGCCCTCCGACGTGTTCTCCCTGTCCGCGACAAACGTCACCGTCCCCGCGGGCGGCACCGCGGACGTGAGTCTGAACACCGACTTCGGAGCCGTACGAACCGGAACCACGGCTTCGGGACAGATCCTGGCCTCGGACGAGGCCGGAACCACGGTGGCCCACACCATCGTCGGCGCCTACAAGGACTACGAGCACTACGACCTGAAGGTCACGGCCAAGGACCGCAGCGGCAGGCCGATGGCCGGCGCCGAGGTCCTGGTGACGGACGGCAAGTCCCTGAACACGATCACCATCGGCGCGGACGGCACGGGCAGACTGCCCCTACTGCCCAGCAACTACACAGTCTGGCTGGGCGCCACCGTGGAGGGTACCCACGGGCCGCACTCCAGGGGCTTCGCCCTCCTCACGGCGCCCGAGGTCGTCCTGAACAAGGACGTCGCGCTGGACCTGGACGCCACCAAGCTCAAGCAGGTCAAGGTCGTCACCCCGCAGGAGACGACGCCGCTGCTCAGCCGCGTCGACGTCGCCCGCACCTTCGATGCCACGCTCGCCGTGAACGGGTCCTGGCTGCCGCCCGACTCCTACGACAGCGTCTGGGCCCTCCCCACCGAGAAGCCTGTCGCCAACGGGACCTTCGAGTTCGGGACCAGCTGGCGTCTGGCGCAACCGGTCCTGACCGTCGCCTCCGACACCCGCGCCTTCGACGACCTCCTTGTCCAGCCCGGACGCACCCCCGTCAAGAAGGGCGGCCGCAGCTACCGGACCGTCTACGCCGGCCAGGGCGGCAGCGACGCCTACGCCGGGCTCGGCGCGAAGGGCAAGGCCGTCGTCGTCCGCCGCAGTGACACCGTCGGCATCGAGCAGCAGGCCGACGCGGCGGCCGCCGCGGGCGCGGACCTGCTGATCGTCGTCAACGACGGCACGGGACGACTGCAGCCCTGGCCACAGGAGATCTTCAGCCCGGTGGCTCCGCCGCCACCGGCGGTGACCGTGGCGACCATCACCGCGGACGAGGGCGAAGAACTCATCGGCCGGATCCAGCGGGGCACCACCAGGCTCCGGGTGCAGTCCCAGCCCACCACCGAGTACCTGTACGACATCGTCCACCACGGCCCGACGATCCCTCAGGACCTCGTCTACCGGCCCCAGCCCGGCGAGCTGGCCCGCGTCGACGTCTCCTTCCGCAACAACGCGCCCGGAAACGGCCGTGAGTACCGTGGCGACGTGTGGATGGGCCGGTCGGTAGGCTTCCCGCTGAGCACTCCCGTCCAAGGCGACCGCACCGACTGGGTGTCCGCCGGCACGGACTGGTCCGAGGGCGCCGGCATCGCGGGCCAGGTCCAGATCATCACCGACTACCGCAAGCACTACGCGGCCTCCACCAGGTCCACCGTGGAGTACTTCGGACCCGTCCAGCGCCCGCGCATGGGTGACACGTACCGGCCGGTGCGCTTCGCGGACACGATGCAGGTGAGGGTGCCCGGCTGGACGGATTCCGGCACCGGGCACGTCGGAGTCGCCTCCGGCGCCGGCGTGCACGCCAAGACCGAGCTCTACCAGGGGGACACCCTGGTCGCGAGCGGCACCTCGGGCAGCGTGTTCGTCCCGGAGCTGTCCCCCCAGAAGCTGCCGTACCGGCTGGTGTCGGAGAACTCCCGCGGCACGCAGTACTCGACCTCCACCCGCACCGAGTGGGCCTTCACCTCCGGCCGCCCCGCCGAGGGCACCCAGGGTCTTCCTCCGCTGGTGCAGCTCGACTACGCGGTCGGCGGCATGGAGGACACGGGCGTGGCCCGGCGCAGGGCCGATCTCGTCGTCACCCCCGCCCATCTCTCCGGAGGGCCGGGTTCCGAGTCGATCACGCAGGTGAGCGTGGACGTGTCGTACGACGACGGCGCCACCTGGCACCCGGCCGACCTGCGACACACCTCGGAAGGCTGGCGCACCCGGCTGGACGCCCCGGCCGACGCCCGGTTCGTCACCCTGCGCACCAGCGCCCGGGACACACAGGGCAACAGCATCAAGCAGGTCATCAACCGGGCCTTCGGTCTGAAGTGACCGGTCACCAGCCCACTTCGGGCTGACAACACCGGGGGCAGGGTCGCCGTACGCGGCCCTGCCCCCGCGCATGACACAGACCGCGTGCTCGGTCGCGACGTTGACGTTCAGGAAGCCGTCGCTGCGCCGGGTGAGGTGGCTTGAGTGTGTAGTTCACGTTGTGTGTCCATTCCTGCGGTGGTCGCGGATGACCATGGCGGCGCACACGAGGGTGATGGCAATGCAGGCGTAGATGACGGGGTTCACGAATGCCGGAACGAAGCTGTAGATGCGTCCGCTGTTCCAGTGGCAGGTGGCGGTGAGCGGGAAGGCGTTACGAGCGCCGCCTTCACCAACGACTGGGGAAACCGGCTGATGCTCGACCTCACAAGCCCTGCTCTTGGCTGACGCCACGAGAGCCTGTTGACCGGCCCGATCAATCGTCGGCGTCAGGGACACCCCTTGCGGTCGGGACGATCACCACCATGCCCGGCCCGCGCGCCTACCGGGTTCGTGCCGGCCGTACCGATGAGTCTTGTGCCGATCCGCAGTCGATACTGCCGGATCCACCGACAGCGAAGCACATGGAGGCAGTGATGGGCGTCGACGACTCCGGGCAGGAGCGCACGGTCCGGACGGGCGAGCAGGGGAAGCCGGTGAGCGGTCCCAGGGTGCTGGTGGCGGGGGCGAGCATCGCGGGACCCGCGCTGGCCCACTGGCTGCGTCGGTGGGGGGCCGAGGCGACCGTGGTGGAGCGGGCTCCCGAGCTGCGTCCCGGCGGGCAGGCGGTGGACGCGCGGGGGGTCGCCAAGGAGGTCATCGGGCGCATGGGGCTGGACGCGGCGGTCCGCGCGATGTGCACCGACACCGCCGGCGCGCACACCGTGGACGCGGACGGGCGCGTGCTGGAGACCTTCCGCGCGGACGACGACGGTGGCGACGGGTTCATCGCGGATGTCGAGATCCTGCGCGGGGACCTGTCCCAGGTGCTCCACGACGACACCCGCGACGGCGTCGAGTACGTCTTCGGCGACCGGATCGCCGAGCTCGCCCAGGACGCGGACGGGGTCGACGTGGTCTTCGCGGGCGGCAGCCGGCGGCGCTTCGAGCTGGTGGTCGGGGCCGACGGGCTGCACTCGCCGCTGCGGGCGATGGTCTTCGGGCCCCATGAGCGGTTCCTCCGCCACCTCGGGCACGTCCTGGCCTTCTACAGTGTGCCCAACAAGTTCGGGCTGGACCGCTGGCTGCTCGAGTACCAGGACCAGGAGTCCGGGCGCTCGGCCCTCCTGCGCCCGATCCAGGACGCCACCCGGGCGATGGCCATGTTCTACTTCGGCTCGGCTGACTTCGACGTCGACTACCGTGACGTCGCGGCCCAGAAGCGCCTGCTGCGTGAGCGGATGGCGGGCCTGGGCTGGCTCGCCCCCGACATCCTCGCGCACCTGGACGACACCCCGGACTTCTACCTCGACCAGGTCGCCCAGGTGGTGATGGACCGCTGGTCGAGCGGACGGGTGGCGCTGCTGGGTGACGCGGCGTTCAGCTCGTCGCCGATGTCCGGGCAGGGCACCGGGCTGGCACTGGTCGGCGCGTACGTGCTGGCCGGAGAGCTGGCCGCCGCCGAGTGGGACCCCGGGACCGGGTTCGCCCGCTACGAGGCGCGGATGCGCTCGTTCGTCGAGGCCAACCAGGAGATGGGCCGGTTGAACGCCCGCAGCCGCGACCTTCCCGGGCCGGACGCGGAGCCGGCTCCCGATTTCACCGGCGAGTGGTTCACCGAGCTGATCGGGCGCGCGATCAACGGCGTCGAACTCCCCGACTACGCGGGGGTGCCGGACTCCGCGGCCCCGGCCGGATGACGAGGACACGCGGTCGCTGCGGATCGTCCGGCCCGGCGGCACGACAGGCGACGTGCCCGTGCGGCGCAGCGCCGTACGGGCACGCCGTGGGCTACCGCTGGTAGCAGATGCCCGTGTGGCCGCCGTCCTGGCCGCCGCTGTAGTCGTACGCCTGGAACTCGAAGTAGGAGCTGGTCTTGGGACCGAAACGGCCGTCCACGCTCAGCACGTTGGTGCCCCAGTACTGGTTGATCCTCGTCTGGGCGTTCTTCATCGCCTGCTCGGTGGCGGGGCCGAAGTCCGAGTCCTCCCCAATGCTCTGGGCGTAGCAGGCGTTCAGGCTCTCCTGCACGACCAGCACCGCGATGTTGTGGTTCCCCCGGACCACGACGCAGTTGTAGTTTCCCGAGCCGCCGCTCGTCGACGGCACATGGAGGTACCAGGACCCCCAAGCGAGCACGTTTGTGAAGCCGTTGCACGGGACCTCGGCGGCGGAGGCCGTGGGGGCCGCGCCGAACAGGCTGGCGGCCGCCATGAACACCACGGACAGGATTCCAGCGCTTAAGGACTTCCTCATCAAGCCTCCCGGACAGGGCGACACCACGTGGTCGGGGCATCGCCTACGGTCTCGCGGACCCGATCAGAGTGGCAGTGTCCATGACAAATGACAACGGCGTAATCCGGTCATGGTCACGGGCGTGAAGGGTGCGGCTCATCACGTGTCCGGGGCTCCGACGAAGCTGGGATCGCTGCGCACCGACCGCGACTCGACGGGGGTGCGGGGCGTCGATCGCCCCGCCGACGATCCCGGCCAGGCCGGCCACCGTGAAGCCGCCACGCCCAGGCCGGGAGCCACGGCGGCGCCCGGACGGAGCACCGGGCGCCGCCGCGGCTCGCGTTCAGGCGGGGGTCTGGCCGGACTCGCGCTGCAGCCGGACGAGGAGGGCCATGAAGTCCAGGTCGCCCAGGCCGGTCGAGATGCACGCCTGGAGCAGTTGCTGCACGACGCCGGTGACCGGCAGCGGGACCCCACCGGCCGCGGCCGCGTCGAGGGCCAGGTCCAGGTCCTTGCGCATCAGCCGTGAGCTGAACGTGGACGTGTAGTCGTCCGCCAGGAGGGGCCCGATCTTGTACTTCACCAAGGGCGACGCCACGGCCGACGCGCCGACGACCTCCAGGAGCCGGTCCCGCCGCACGCCGTGACCCTCGGCCAACGCGACGCATTCGGCGAGGAGTTCGGCCGTTCCGGCCACCATGAGGTTGAGGGCCAGCTTGATGATGCGGGCGGCCTCGCCCTCGCCCACGTGGAACACATGGGGGCCGATGTCGCGCAGCAGGTCCTCCGCGGCGGCGAAGACGGCGTCCTCGCCCGAGGCGATGATCGTGAGGTTCCCGGCGCGCACGACGCCCGGGTTGCCGCTCACGGGGGCGCGCAGGTAACGCACCCCGGCCGTCTCGGCGGCGGCGGCCACCTCGCCGGACACCTCCGCGGAGACGGTGCTCATCTCGATGAGGGTCCGTCCCTTGCCGGAGGCGGACCGGACGAGCCCCGCGTCGGGCGCGAGCGCCACATCCGCGAGGGCGCGGGAGTCCGCGACCATCGTGATGCAGACCTCCGACCGGTCCCACGCCTCCGCGGGGGCGTCCAGCTCGACCGCGCCCTTCGCCACCAGGGCGTCCGCCCTGCCCTTCGACCGGTTCCACACAGACACGTTGTGGCCTGCCACGACGAGCCGTTCGGCGATGGCGGATCCCATCTGACCGAGGCCCAGTACGGATACGTTCACGTTCATCTCCTGGTTGTTGTACTCACCCGGGGCGCCAGGGCGGGGTCGCGCTACATCGATGCGGCGAGGTGCCAGTCGAAGGCGAGCCGCGCGTGGGACTGGGGATCGCAGAGGCTGCCGAATCGTCCGCCGAAGTAGACGATGGGGTCCGCGTCGGCGGCGTAGCCGCAGTGGGCCACCTCGCCGATGAAGATCGTGTGGTCGCCCGCGGCGACTTCCTCGCTGAGGTCGCAGACGAAGTACGCGGCGGCGCCGTCGACGACGGCGAGGTCGTGGCCGGGGCGCAGCGCCATGCCGGCGAACTTGTCGTCGCACCGGCTCGCGAACCGCAGCGCGTGGTGCTCCTGGCCGCGGGAGAGGACGCTGACGGCGAAGACTCCGGAGCGCGAGATCGCGTCCCTCGACGCCAGGTTGTTCCCGACGCACACCAGCAGCATGAGCGGGTCCAGCGATACGGACGCGACGGCGCTGGCCGTCATCCCCGCCGGTCCGTTCGGCGTCGTCGTGGTCACGATGGTGACCCCGGTCGTGAACCGCGCCATCGCCGCGCGGTAGGTGGCGGCCATGCCCTGCGTGCTCGATGTACCCATGTGGCCCTCCGTTGCCTGTGACGAGACGGCTTGAGCGTCGCCTGTAGCCAAGTGGCCCGAGTGTGACCGGCGACATGTTTATCGACGCGAAATCGGCCGGGCCTACAGGCGCAGTTGCGTGACGAGCCGGCGGACCTCGTCGGACGGCGGCACACCGAGCTCCCGCATCCGTACGACGTAGCGCTGGTAGAGCGCGAGCACGGCGTCGTCGCTGCCGCTGGCGTGCGCCAGTTGGATGGCCAGCCGCCAGGCCTGCTCGCGGTACGGGTCCTCGCGCAGCACCCGGTCGACCAGCCCCTTCGCCTGGCGGTACCGGTTCATCCGGTAGGCGAGCCTGGCCGCGTCGACCCGCGCCGACAGGAAGGTCTCGGCCAGGGCCGCGCGACGCTCGGCGACCCACACGCCCGACACCGTCGCGAGGTAGGGCCCCTTGTCGGCGCTGGTGAGGGCGTCCGACAGCGTCTGCAGGCGGGTCTCCCCGTCCTGTCTGCCGGCCTGGGCGACCAGGTCGACCGCGCGTTGTGCCGAGCCCATGGCCAGCGCGGGGCCGGCCAGCCGGAAGACGTCGCCCTCCTGTGTCGGGCCCAGGTCGTCGGGCAGGACCTCGCGGAGCCGGTAGAGGGCCTGCCGGAGGTAGCTGCGGCCGGCGGCGTCGTTGCGGCCGCCGAAGAGCGCGCCGAGCAGCTCTTCACGGGTGGCGCTGCGGCCGGGTGTGCCCAGCAGATAGCTGAGGAGCTCGACGCTCTTGGTCAGGCGGGGCTGGGCCGCGGTCCCGTCGACGGTGAGGGACGGGTCCCCGAACTCCTCCAGTACGAGGCGGGGCCTGCTCACGTTGACGCGTACGGGATCCTGGCCGGAGAGCGCGGCGAGGATCTCGTGCCAGGGCGACATGCGGCTGGACCGGGTGTCCGCGGCTCTGGCCGCGACGGACGGCACGTCCGCCAGGGCCGTCAGCAACAGGTGCTGCGACCCTTGTGTCGCGGCCGAGGCGATCGCCAGGTCGGCCGTGGCGTCGGACTCGTCCTCGCGGCCCAGCCGCCATTGGGCCTCGGCCAGGTACACGGCGGCTGTCGGCAGATCGAGGCGGCGGTCGCCCCTCTGCATGCTCAGGACGCATTCGGCGAGGAGTTCGTGCCCTTCGGCATCCCTGTCCTGGAGCAGCATCGACAGGCCCGACCACATCAGCCACGCCTCCCGGGTGAGGACGTACTCCGCGACCCCGCCTGCGGCGGCCTCCGCCAGTACCCGGTCGGCACGCCGTGTGTCGCGCTCGAAGCGCAGCAACAGCTTGGCCTCGGCGAGCAGGCCCATGTTCCGGTAGACCTTGGAGCCGGTCGCCGCGATGAGGTCCCTTCCTCGCGCGACGGACGCGCGGGCCTCCTCGCCGCGGCCGAGGTCGAGCATGAGGTCGACGGCGTCGATGGCGTGCAGCCAGGCCGGCTGGGAGGAACCGCTGCGCGGCTCGAACATCGACATCGCCGCGTCGAGCCGCCCGGTGGCGCGCAGCGCGGCGACGACCCAGGGGCCGCCGAGGGTGGTGCGCCAGGGGTCGAACAACCCCGGTTCGTCGAGTCCTTCGAGGCGGCCCCGCATGAAGGCCAAGCGCATCAGGAGACCGTCCAGCGGGCCGGACGGCGTGGCCGAGTACTCGGGGAACGGGGGCGGCTCCTCGCCGGTGGCCAGTGCGATCAGCGTGTGCGCGATGGAGGAGTTCCGGCCGGGCGACAGCTGATCGGCGATGGACCGCGCCTCCTCGATGCGGCCGGAGTGCCACAGGCACCAGCAGGCCAGGACGAGGGCCTCCTCGAAGTCGGGCGATCCCGGCTCCGGAAGCCAGCCGTACCCATGGCGGTCGACGAGCTGCACGCCCCGGTCGCACTGCTCCAGCGCGAAGGCGACACGCAGGATGACCGCTCCGATCTGCGGGGTGGGCGTGCGGGCCGACGCCCCCAGTGCGTCGAGCCAGCGTGCCGCGGGCGCGAAGTCCATCCGTGCGACGAGGGCGGGAAGGGTGACGGAGGCGAGCCGCCCGGCCTCCTCCACGTCCCCGAGCCGCAGCAGTTCGTCGACGGCCTCCTCACGCTCGCCGCGGGCGATCAGCAGGTCGGCGTGCCGCCGGCGGATGCCGGCGAGGGTCTCGGCGTCCTGCCGTCCGAGAGAGGCCTGGAGGAAGTCGCGGAAGACCGGGTGCGGCGTCATGCGCGCGCCGTCGGAGGACCACGTCACCGGAAGATGCCGGGCGCGGAGGTCCGCCATGACCTGTGCCGCGTTCTCCTGGCCCATGGCGCGGGCGCCCTCGACGGACACCTCCCCCAGCGGACCGGTGTGCAGGAGGAACGTTCTCTCCTCCGGGGAGAGCGAGTTGAAGACATTCGCCGCGACGTAGGAGCGCAGCGAGTCGGGGTCCGGCTCGTGCGACTGCGCATGGCGCCAGCCCGCGAACAGCACGCCGGTGACCCAGCCTCCCGTGGCCGCGACCGCCTGGGCCGGGTGCACGTCGGGGTGGCCCACGGTGCGCAGCGCGGCGCCGGCTTCCTGGTCGTCGAAGGCGAGGTCGCCCTCCACCAGTTCGCCCACCCGGTCGCGTTCGCTCGTCGGGCCCAGGTCGAGGCGGACGTCCACGCGGGAGACCAGGACGAGGTTCACGTCGGACGGCAGGTAGCGGGCGAAGGAGGACAGCACCGCGATGCAGGCCTCGTCGGACGCGATCCGCTCCACGTTGTCGCAGACGAGGATCAGCCCGCTGCCCTGGAGGCTCTCGGCCAGCAGACCCGCCGCCTCACCGATGTGCAGGCCGCCGCCCACCGCGTCGGAGGCCACGTCGGCGGCGCCGGGGACGGGTCCCTCGACGGCCGCTTCGAGGTAGACGAGCAGGCGTCCGGCGGCGCACTCGGTACCGTCCAGCGACAGCCAGGCGACGGGCCTGTCCAGGCCCGCGACGGCCAGGGCCACCGCCGTGGTCTTGCCGGCCCCGGCGGTCGCGAAGACGTTCACCACGGTGTGGCGGTCGAGCACGTCCCGCAACCGCTGGTTGAGTCGTTCGCGGACGACGACGTCCTTCGCCGGCTGCGGCGCCGCCAGTTTCCGCCTGATGATCGCGCGACGGCGTCGGCCCGGCGCCGTGGGGCCGCTCGGCCGGTCTGCTGCGGAGTCATCCATCGGTGGTCGCGCCTCCGTTGTCCCTGGGCGAGTGGTTCCGATGCGGCCGGTGGCCCCTGGCCCGGGACGGTCAGCGGCCTGCCGGCGGGGGCGCCGCGACGGGCGCGGGGGTGTCCGGGTCCGCCGTCCCGCACGGATCCTGGACGCCCCCCGCGCCTTCGAGGCGCTAGTGCTCCTCGGGGAGGCTGCGCCAGTCGTCGGGGAAGAAGAAGCCGTCCGAGGTCGGAGGGATCGGCGACTGCACCTCGATCCAACGGGCGGGCTCGTCACGCTCGTTGACGAATCCGTGGGTGCCGTTGGTCCCGGCCCACACCAGATCGCCCGTCTCGACGATCTCGTCCTTGCCGTCGAGGGTCCCCCGCATGCCGCCGGAGGTGAAGTAGTAGATCTCCTCGAACGGGTGGTAGTGGACCTTGGCGGCCTGGCCCGGACCGGACTTCGGCGCTATCTCGCACACGAAGACGGTGTGGTGCTGCGCTCCCAGGAGCTGGTCGACCATCATCCTCAGGCTGATGTTCTTGACGTTGGGACCGTGGTAGCCCGGCATCGACAGCTGCGCGTACGGGGCCATGTCCGAGTCCTGGAAGTGCCCGACGAAGCGGTGCCGGGGGTCCGTCTCCGAGGGGCGGCCGAGGTTCTCCCCCGGCGCGGGCGTGGCAGCGATACGGCTGCGGGCGCCGTCGAAGGTCGGCGGCTTGGGCGCGCGGACCCCGAGCCAGGTCAGTCCCTCGTCGCCGGCGGACAGCGCGTGGGCGACACCGACGGGAGCGACACCGTAGTCGCCGCTGCCCAGTTCGTAGCGCAGCCCGGCGAAGGCGGCCTCGCCGGATCCGCCGGTGATGAACCACGACTCCTCGAAGGGGCAGCGGGTCCAGCCCGCGGTCGCCCCGGGCGCCAGCTCGTACAGACTCACCTCCAGGTGGTCGGCACCGTGCTCGTGTCCGACCAGGAGCGCCTGCCGCAGCCCCGGCACGCCCTCGACGTCGGAGAACGTCCGCTCCGACGCGCGTGAGATGTAGTAAGCCATGTCAACTTCTCCGTTCACACGCGAGGGCGCCGGTGCCGGCGTCCCTCGCCCAGTTGCTGCTGATCCTGTTCGGGACCTGCGCGGGCGACGGTGCGGACAGGCGGTCCGCGGACGGCCGCCGCCGTCGCGGACCGCCCCCCGCACCGTCATGCGGCTCAGCGGACCCGTGAGCCCTCGAGCTGCGCGCCGTCGAGGCGCCGGGCGTACTCGGCCTGCTGGGTGTAGGCCGTCGCCTCGGGGGCGGCGGGCTCCGAGAGGCCGCAGACCTTCCGGGCGAGCTGGGTCAGCGGCCCGGTGGGCGACAGCTCCGAGCGGGTCATCGTGCGCATGCGGGTGCCGAGCAGGGGGGTTCCGTTGAACTGCTCGAAGGTGCTGACCCGGTCGCCGAAGTCAGAGAGGAACAGGTCTCGGATGACGCGCGAGATGCGGACGCGGTCGTAGGGCTCGCCGGCCGCGCCTGCCTGCAGCGGCTCCAGCCACTGGTGGAGCTCGGGGTTGTTCCACTGTTCCTCGGTGGGGAACAGGAGCGAGGCGCGGCCGGCGAGGTCGACCACCTCGTTCCTCATTTCCGCGTACCTCTCCAGGTAGTACGAGCGGCCGAAGTCGAAGAGCAGGACGTTCGGCTTGTAGAGGCCCGACGGCGAGATGAAACCTTCCGTCTCGGACGCGATCACATGGGCGCGCATCGTCTGGTAGAACTCGACGAGACGCGCCAGGCGCGCCTGTACCGGCGGAATCTGGTACGTGCCGAGGTGCTCGGTGATCAGCATCGCGAGTCCGACCATGAGTTCGGCGCGGACCATCTGCCGGATCAGCGACTCGTAGTGCGTCCAGTCGAAGATGCGCTGCGGGTAGAGCGAGGCGTGCTCGGGACTTCCGATGTGGAATACGAGCTCCCACGGAATGAACACGTTGTCGAAGATGACGGTGCATTCCAGCTCGTCGCCGGCCGAGGAGATCGGGTGATTGTCGGGGTCGTCACGGACCGTCGCCTCGCGGGAGACGATCGTGACGCCCTGCGCGTTCGCGGGACAGGCGCCGTAGATGACCTGTTCGCTCTCGATTCCCGGGCGGTAGAAGACGCCGATGTGGATGTAGTCGGCGAACGGCACACCGGTGGCCACAGCTTTGACACCGTTGACGACGATGCCGTCGTCGCGGGTCTCCACGACACGCAGCGCGGTCGTGGCCGCGTGCTGCTTGGACCGGTCGATCTGGGGGTCGATGAAGGCGAAGGCGCAGTTGAGGTCACCCTCCTTCACCATTTCCAGGAACTTCCGGATGCCCGCGGTCAGGTCACGCCCGCCGGTGCCCACGGACTGGTCGCTCCACGGCTGCGGGTCCTCCTCGTAGGTGACCAAGCCGTAGTTGTTGGCGCACGGGGTGCGCCCGATCGATCCGCCGTCGAGCTCGCGGACCACGGTCTCCAGGTACACACGCTTGCGCCGCAGGCCCTCGGCGTCCCCGTGCTTGAACCACATCATCGAACGACGCACCCCGTCGTCGTCGACGAAGGTCATGGCGTCCTGCATCTCGGGCTCGTGATGCAGGTCGTAGAACTTCGCGAAGGTCTTGGCCGCTGCACGGGTCTTCGGGTGCGTCGTGACGTCGTCGACCCGATCGCCTCCGACCCAGACAACGCGTCCGTCCCTGAGGGACTCCAAGTACTGGTCGCCAGTTCGCATTGAATGCCACCTTCCCACTTCACCGAGTACCGTCGTGCATGCACCGCTCCTGCCGGGTCGTCCCGGAATTCCCGCGCGGCAGGACGCCGCGTGGGAATTCCGGGAGCCCGTTCGGGAGCCCTTTGTGTGAACCCGTTCTCAACGGCTCGGGGCACGGGAAATCAGCGCCGCGTGGATCGGCCGTCCGAAATGCTCAATGGCGTCGACGGCACGTTCCGGTGCGGCGGAATCTCGCCCGACCGTTGATTTCCCAGAGGTTAGCCAGGAGATGTTAGGCGGCCGTTAATCGGGTGAGGGCGCCGTGAGCAACGTTGTCGTGCCGTCCGGTCGCGTGGCGGATCCCTGCTCGCACGTACACCCCCTCCCTTCCAAGAACGATCATTCGTTTCGCGTTGCCCATCCTGAGGCATCGGACAGTCGACGTCTAGACGAACGTTCGTTTTTCTTGAGTGGCCGAAGCGCCCCTCGCCCGCCCGGTGGCCGGAACGCACACGTCGCCCCCCTGCTGGGGAGGGCGACGTGTGGGTGCCGGCGAGCCGCGGGAGGTTGTGCCCGGTCGTCAGAGTCCGGCGACGGCCTGCGCGTCCGGGCTCGGCGGGTCCGGGGTGTGCGCCGGGGCCGACGCCCATCGGTCGAAGCGGTCGGTGGGGGCGTTGGTGACGCGGAACGTGCCGTCGCCGCCCGAGAACGCCACCGGCAGCGTGTACCACCATGGGGTGTGCGGGCCGCGGACGAGGGAGATGTCCGTACGGCCGTCCCCGTCGAAGTCGCCCGCCTGCCCCCTCACTCCGGGTACGGAGGCCCAGCCGGCGAAGTCGACCGAGGAGGCGTTCGTGACCCGGAACGTACCGTCCCCGCCCGAGAACGCCACCGGCACCGAACCCCAGCCGCTCCCCCCGACCAGCGCGACGTCCGCCCGCCCGTCGTGATTGAAGTCGCCGGGGACGACCTGCACCCCCGCCACCTGAGCCCACGCCGCGAAGTCGGACGAGGGCGCGTTGGTGACCCGGAAGGTGCCGTCGCCGCCCGAGAACGCCACCGGCAGCGTGTACCACCACGGCGTGCCGGGGCCCGGGACGAGAGTGATGTCCGTGCGGCCGTCCCCGTCGACATCGCCCGCCTCGATCCTCGCCCCCGGGACGGATGCCCAGCCCGCGAAGGCTACGGAGGAGGCGTTCGTGACCCGGAACGTACCGTCTCCGCCCGAGAACGCCACCGGCACCGAACCCCAGCCGCTCCCCCCGACCAGCGCGAGATCAGTGCGGCCGTCGTGATTGAAGTCGCCGGGGACGACCTGCGCACCCGGCACCTGAGCCCATCCGGCGAAGCTGTTCACGGACGCGTTGGTGATGCGGAAGGAACCGTCCCCGTTGGAGAACGCCACCGGGACCGAACCCCAGCCGGGACCGCCTACCAGCGCGATGTCCGAGCGGCCGTCCCCGTCGAAGTCGCCCACCTGCGGCTTCACGCCCGGCAGGGACGCCCACGCGGCGAAGTCGCCGACGCCGGACCTCGTGGCCCGGAACGTCCCGCCGCCGGCGGCGAGAGCCACCGGCAGGGTGTTCCAGCCCTCCGCGCCCAGCGCGGCGAGGTCGGTACGGCCGTCTCCGTCGAAGTCCCCGCTGAAGGTCCGGGCTCCGGGTGCGGCCGCGAGGCGGGGGAAGTCGCCGGCCGCGGCAATGTCCTGGGAGAAGCCGCCGTCCCCCTGGGAGGACGCCACGGGCAGGCCCTGCCACGCGTCCGAGGCGCTGAGCGCCATGTCGGTGCGGCCGTCGCCGTTGAAGTCGCCGCTGGAGACGGCCGCGGTCGCGGTGGTCGAGGAGGCGCCCTGACCCGGGTTGACGAACACCCCGCCGGGATAACCGACGTCGCACAGGCCGTCGCTGTCGACGTCGCCGAGCGAGACGTCCGCGAGCCTCGTCGTCGACTGGTCGAGGTAACTCCAGCGGCCGCCGAGCGCGCTGGACTGGTACCACCAGGTGATGCCGGTGGCGATGAAGGCGTCGCTGACCCCGTCGCCGTCGAAGTCGCAGTACTTGCGCTGGCCGCCGGTGTACGAGTCCAGCGTGTTGGCGGACTGGTGCAGTCCGGTCTCGGTCTGGTCCAGCGCCGCGTGGATCGGCAGGATCGAGCCCACCCACAGGTTCGAGTGCTGGAAGACGTTGTGGGACACCGTCATGCCGATGCTGGGGGTGCCGCGCAGTTTGACGCCCGTCCCGTTGGTGTACCAGACCGTGTTGTACTCCACGTCCATGTACTCGCCCGCCGAGCCGCACTCGTAGCTGCACGACGAGTCGTTGCCGTGCATGTCGATCTCATGGGTGTGCCAGACATGGGAGTTGTCCCCGCCGCCGCCCCAGATCAGGTTGCGGTACGCGAGGTAGCCGTCGCCGGCCGAACCGTCGCCGGTGATGGCGTGCCGGTTGTAGTCGAACACGTTCCGCTCGACCAGGGAGTAGGCGCCGTGGCTCATCACCACGCCGTAGCCCGCACCGTGACCGCAGCAGAAGGTGCCGGTGGGGTGCTGGTTGTGGTGGATGTAGTTGTCGTGCACCCACACGGTCCGGGCGTTCTGCAGGCCGATCCGGTTCTGGCCGTCCAGGACGCTCAGCGCCGCTCCGCGCCAGTGGTCGATCTCGCTGTGGTCGATCTCCACGTTCAGACTCGAATTCACACGGATTCCGTCGGAGTCGCTGGTGTCGACCGCCGAGTACGGGTCGTCGCTCTCCCCGCCCTGCAACCGGATGCCGCTGATCCGCACGTTGTCGCTGTGGGTGCCGTCCCCGTCGTTCCCGACCATCAACAGGATGCGCGGGAAGGATGTGGTGAACAACCGCGGCCCCCGCGGGCGCTGCGAACGGTCACCCAGGATCTGCACGCCCGGGGCGACCGGCAGGGACTCCCGGCCGGTCAGGTCCAGGTCGACGTTCCCGGCGATGCGCACCACCGCGTCCGGTGTGGCGATCGCCTGGACGAACAGGTCCTGCTGGCTGTTGGACGTGATGGAGAAAGCCGGCGCCGCGGCGGGGGCGGCGGACGCCGCCGGACCTCCACCGAGCAGCAACCCGAACGCGAGCGCCACGGCGCCGCCCAGGGCGGAGCGCCGAAGCCCGAAAAAGCCCACGACTGAGTCCCCTTCGAAGGAATGGACGAATGGATGTACCCCTGCCAGGTGGGCGTTCCAGGCCGTGCCGTCGCGTGCCGCGCCGTGCCGTCGCCGTCCCCCGCCGGGCTCCGGATGCGGCGGGCAGCCGACCCTCACGGTTCGTCAACGTGCCGTACCACGTGCGGCTGTTCCCCGGCTCCGGGCTCTGCGATAGCCTTACTCGCCGTCCTCCGCCTGTGGCAGGCCACCGATCACGACCGACACGGCGGTCCGGCGGGCCCTCCCCCTGGCGTTGTCAAGTGCACCCAGGAGAGAAACCTGCCGTGAACGATGTCGATGCGCCCGCGCGGGACGCGACGGATCCGGAGGGACCGGCGGCGGAGCGGTCCGCCGAACTCCGGACGCTGCTCGACGAGGGCACCCGTGCCGTCGTCGACGACGGCGATCTGCGCGCCGGCCGCGACCGGTTCGAACGGGCCTACCGGATGGCCGAGTCGGCCGGCGACGCGCGGGCGATGGCGGTGGCGGCCCTCGGCTTCGGCGGCCTGTGGGTGCACGAACACCGCACGGTGGCGGGCTCGGTGCTTTTGGAATCCCGGATACGCCGGGCACTGGACGTGCTGGACCCCGAGTCGTCGCTGGCCCTGCGACTGCGGATCCGGCTGGCCGGCGAGGGCGACTACCGCCGCAGCGACCAGACGGCCGTGCTGGCGCTGCTCGAACAGGCGCGGTCCCGGCGCAGTCCCATGGCACGCGCGGAGGCCCTGAGCCTGGCCCACCACTGCCTGATCGGCCCGGAGCACGGCACGCTGCGCCGCGAACTGGCCGCCGAACTCGTCGCGGAGAGCTTCCGCACCTCGCGCCGCAGCGATCTGCTGATGGGGCTGCTGTGGCAGACCGTCGACATGTTCCTGGACGGCGACCCGCACGCGGAACGCTGCCTGGCCGAACTGCGCGGCCTGCTGAGAGAGCAGGACCACCTCGCGGTGGGCTTCGTCGTGAACGCGATGGGCGTCATGCTCGCCGTCCGCGCGGGCCGCCTGGACGAGGCCGAGGAACTGGCCCGCGCCTGCACCGAGCGCGGTACCGCCGCGGGGGACGTCAACGCCACGGTGTGGCAGGCCGCTCAGCTGGTGACCATCCGCTGGTACCAGGGCCGGGTGGTGGAACTGGTGCCGCTGCTCAGCGAAGTGGTCAACTCCCCCACGCTGAGCGCCGTGGACGACCACGCCCTGGCCGCGCTCGCCGTGGCGGCGGTGACGGCCGGGGACCGGCGCAAGGCGGTCAGCGCACTGGCCACCCTGTGCGGTCGCGACCTCGGCGACCTGCCCCGGTCGAGCAGCTGGATGGTGACGATGCACGGTGTCGCCGAGGCCGCCTACCTCCTCGACGACACCGCCACGGCGGCGCGGGTCTACGAACTGCTGAGCCCGTACGGGCACTTGCCCATGGTGGGCAGTCTCGCCGTCGCCTGCTTCGGTTCGGCCCAGCACGCCCTGGGGGTCGCGGCACTGACCACGGGGGACGTCGACCGTGCCGTCGCCCATCTGCGGGACGCGGTACGGCAGAACCTCGCCCTCGCGCACTGGCCCGCGGTCACGGCGTCCCGGGAGCGGCTGGCGACGGCGCTCGTACGGGCCGGGCGGCCTGCGGAGGCCGACGCCGTCCGGCAGGAGGAGACCGCGGTCGCGGAGGAGACCACGGCGGCACCGGTGGACGACCGCGGAAGCGACCGGTCGCCGACGGCGGTCTGCACCTGCACCCGGCTGGGCCGCAAGTGGCAGATCGGGCTCGGCGGGCGCAGCGTGCTGGTGGAGCACAGTGTGGGGATGCTGCACCTGGTGGTGCTGATCGCCAATCCGCGCCAGGAGATCCGGGCCGTCGACCTGGTGGCGGGGCTCACCGCGCTCAGCGAGGCCCCCGAGCGTCCGGCCCTGTCCGGGCAGCCGGTGCTGGACCGGGTGGCGACGCAGGAGTACCGGGACCGCCTGGCCCGGCTGCGCGCGGAGCTGGACGAATTCAGGACGGCCGGCGACGACGACCGAGCGGCTGCCGCCCAGGCCGAGCACGACTGGCTCAAGGGCCAACTCGCCGGCGCCACCGGCCTGAACGGCCGCGCCCGCCGCTTCCCCGAGGGCAAGGAACGCTCCCGGGTCGCGGTGAGCAAGGCCGTCCGCCGGGCCCTGGACAGGATCGCGGCGGCCGACCCCGTGATCGGTGAGCACCTGCGGCACGCCGTCCACACCGGCGTCCGCTGCTCGTACTGGCCGGACTGACGGCCCGCGGGCCGCGGGGAGACCTGCTGTTCCGGTTGGCCGGGTGCAGCGGCCCGAGTGGAGCCCGGATCTGCTGGGGTCCACGAGCACCGGCATGAGGCGCGCTCACCCTCGGCCTCCCCGGGCAGGTCCGGTGCGGCCGATACGCCGGCCGGGCCTGGCCGTTGCACCGACGAGAGGACCCCGCAGTGAGCCAGCACGCCCGTGCCGCGGTGTTCTCGGCCGGCTCCTGGGGTACCGCCGTGGCCAAGATTTCGGCCGACGCCGGCAGCAGCGTCGTGCACGCCCGCCGGGACGAGATCGCCGACGCGATCAACGGAACCCACCGCAACCCCGGCTACTTCCCGGACATCGAACTGCCCGCGGGCGGGCCACGTTCTTCGCCGTTCAGGACGTCCGCACCGCGGCGTGCGTGGTACCTGGCGGGTGCTTGTACCGCCCCGCTGTCGTACACCGTCTCGCCACTCGGAGTTTACCCTTCCAAGCAACTGCTGCTTGTTAAACGGCAGTTGAATATTGCCTGCGCCGCGCGTGGCGCCGGCTGTTGCTGAAACCGGGGGAGGAAATATGGCCAGTTCACGAAAACTTGCCGAAGCGGCGCTTGTGGGGGGCGTCGCCCTGGCCTGCGTGGTGTTCACCACGCAGGCGCAGGCCGTACCGAGCGCCGACACACCCGTGGCAACCGTGCAGTTGAGCATGACCGTGCTGACCCAGGTGCAGTACACGTGGGCCGGGGCGTCCGGTTTCCAGTACCGGCTGCCCGAGAGCGGCCTGCCCGCGGCCACGTCCGTCGACTACCCGGACTACACGCCCCCGGTGCATGCCGGGCCCGACAACCTGTCCTCCGGCGACGATGTCATCGTCGGCCCGATCGGCAGCACGGTCACGCAGAAGCACCGCTCCACCGGTGTGACGGCCACGGTCACCGTGCCCGCCGGGCAGTCCTACAAAGCCGCCTCGGGCTGGAGCGTGGTCACCGAGGACGCCACCGGTCTCCCGCACGTCCTGCGCGCCGCCCCCGACGGCACCACCACCGACCTGCCGGTCACCGGTCTCCCGGCCGGCGCCCGGCCCACCGGCTACGTCACCGGTGGCTCGGTGCGCCGCCTTGCCGTCGTCTACACCCTGGACGGGGCCACCTACGCAGGACTCATCGACCTCGCGGACGGCTCCTTCCGTGCGTACCTGAGCAATCTGGCCGGCACACCGAAGGTCCTGTTCAACGACCGCTGGGTGACCACCGGCAAGAAGGCGATCCGGGTGGACTCCGCCCCCGGCACCGAGCCCACCACCATCACGGCGTCGTACTACGGCACTGCGCAGGCCGTCGTCGGGGACCAACTGCTCACCGGTATCGGCGCGGACGGGGACCCCGTCTTCTTGCCCGGTGGGGTCAGCCCCGCGCTGTGGGCCGTTTCGCTCACCGAGAACACCACACGCACGCTCCTGCCTGACGCCAAGAGCTACTTCCGAGTCACCCCGGACGGCGGGTTCCTCGCGACGGCCGGCCCCTCCAGCGTCGACTGGCACGTCTACCGGGTCACTGTCGGCGCGGACGGCACGGTTGCCGCCAAGAAGGCACAGGACATCCCGGCCTGGAAGGCCCGTGCGGACGGTATCGCGATGGCCGGCGGCGAACTGCTCATGTACGGCAACACGACGCACACCGGCGGCGCGTACGGCTTCCACTCCATCCCGCTGGACGCCACGGGTCGGCCGACCGGTCTCCAGACCCGCCGCGGCCCCGGGCTGAGTGACGCCTCGCCGTGCCTGACGGGCGACGCCGCCTGCCCCCAGATGGAGGCGCTCGGCGACGGACGGGTCGCCTACCTGTGGACCGACTCCGCACACACGGAGCACGTCAACGTCGTAGGTGAGGATACGACCACCATCCGCACCGTGAGCACCGGCGACTCCGGCGGCCGCATCGCCGGGGGCACCGGCCGCTTCGTGCTGTACAACGGCAGCACGGCCGGCGTGCAGCGGGTCGTGGATTTCCCGCGCGGTGCCGCCGGCGTCACCTCGCTGAGCCGAACCCGAACCGCGGCGGCGCTCTGGGGCCAGCGCCTGTGGACCTCGGGCACCGCCCAGGGCAGCATAGTGGCCTACGACCTCAAGGCCAAGAAGAACGTCGCCACCGTCAACACCGGCGCTCCCTGCACCCCCAGCGACATCCAGGCGGTCAACACCTGGCTCTACTGGTCCTGCGGCGCCTCGGGACCCGCCGGTGTCTACGATCACGCCGCCGGCCGCGCCATCTCCGTCCCGGCGGGCCAGGCCCTCCTCGCCGACGGCTACCTGCTGCGCGAGAACCGCACCACGCACGAGCTGCTGCTCACCGACGTCCACACCGGCACGGCGAGCACGCGCACCGTTGCTGTGTTGCCCACGGCGGACCAGAACACCGGCGGGAGCAACGGGCGATGGGCCGTGGACCGGTTCGGCGGCAACATCGCCTACCTGACCGACCGGGGCGAGATCGCGATCGTCACGGCGGGCGTGCCCACGTCACCGCTGGCGCAGATGGAGGCCCAGACCGACCCGGTCGTGAGCGGTCCGTTCATCTCCAACCCCTGGAAGCCGGTCTGGCAGCTCACCAAACCCTCGACCTGGACCCTGACACTGGCCACCACGACCGGCAGCGTCGTCCGCACCCTCACAGGCACCTCCACGGCCGCCGCCGTCCGCGCCTCCTGGGACGGCAACCGGGACGACGGCACCCGGCTCCGCGGCACGTACACCTGGAAGCTCACCGCCAAGCCCCGGGACGGCCAAGGTCCGGACCTGACGCTGACCGGCACGACCACGGTGAGCTGAGGGACGCGGCGGCCCGGGCCGGAGTTCGGCGGGGACGTCCGGACCCGCCTCGCGACGACCGGGCGGGCGCGGCCCGGCTCGCCCGGCCGCGCGTCGCACGCATCGCCGGCCCCGCCCCGGGTGACGCACCGTCCTGACGCCGGCCCCCGCCGCTGGGCGGGGGCCGGCGCCCGGGCTCAGGCGGTGGGGCGGGACGGGCCCGTCACAGGCCGGTGAGGGTGTGGGTGGGGCGCAGCGTGAACTGGCAGGACTCCCAGGGCGCCCAGGTCGTGCTGTTGGGGTCGCTCTGCCTGCTGCGGTACACCATGCCCGTGTCGTCGACGGCGAACATCTCGATCCGCCCCGGTCCACTGCGTTCGGCGCAGACGTGCCGCATGCGCAGCGTGGTGGTGCCGAGCTGCGTCGGGACCAGGGCCCAGGGCTGCCACGCCCCGCTGCCGGGCGCCGTCTCGAAGCGGTGCCAGAGCTGCCCGTCGGGGTTGGTGCCCACGATCACCAGGCGTCCGTCGAGGTTGCGGGCCAGGTCGACGGAGTCGAGGATGCCGTCGAGCGGGAAGACCCCGCCCCACTCGCTCTCCGTCTGGGCGTTGGCGATGTTCATCTTGCGCTGGATGAGCAGGCCGTCCTCCTTGATGGCGATCAGCACCGCGCGGCCGTCGGCGCCGGTCTCGACGGCGAGCTGGATGGCGGTGCCGCCGAGCTGGGTCCACGGGGTGAACCAGCCGTTGGAGGGGGTGTCGTCGTTGAGGAAGTCCTGCCAGCGGTGGCGGATGGTGTTGTCGCCGCGGGTCGCGTAGACCTGCATGCCGCCCCACTGGTCCTGGACGGCGGTCGCCGAGGTGAACGCGGCGTCGAACTGCTGGGGGGCGGTGTAGGTGCCGCTGCCCGCGCTGGTCTGCGCGCGACGGCTGACGGAGCCGTTCTGGTCGATGGCGAACACTTCGACCCGGCCGTCCTGGTGACCGGAGGCGGTGACGGACTGCCACCCCGGTCCGCTCGCGAGCTTCGTCCACGGCTGCAGGTCGCCGGCGGCGGTCGCCTGGCTCGTGTTCCAGAGGTTGCCCTGGGCGTCCGTGCCGAACAGTTCCAGGCGCCCGTCCTTGTTGCGCGCCGCGGCGATCGGGGAGCCCAGCGGGTGCGGGGCGTGCAGCGGGAAGGGGGCCGGCAGGAGCAGTTGCGTGTTGCGGTCCTGGTTGACGCCCATACGCCGCGTGATGCCGTGGCTCACCTCCTGCGGGTCGTTGGTGGCCAGCTCCCTTGCCAGGGAGGCCAGTTGTGCGGGAGTGCTGGTGTCGCCACCGAAGGACAGGGGCGCCGCGGGGTCGACCATGGTGGTGAAGATCGAGACGGTGGCGGGCCCGGCGGCCGAGCCGAACTCCCCCGCGTTCTGGGCGTCGGGGCTGGCCATGATCTCGATGATGCGGCTCTGGATCGGCCAGTCGATGTGGGAGGCCGTGGAGATCTCCCAGAAGCCGCCGGAGATCGGGCTGCCCGCGGGCGTGGGATGCGGGACGATCTTGTTCGCGTGGGTGTGCCCGTTGACCAGGGCGATGACGTTCGGGTAGCGCAGCAGCAGGGCCTTCAGCTCGTCACCGGTGTGCCGGTCCCCGAAGATGCCGCCGAAGATACCGTCGTCGAGGTTGTCCATGGTGTTCAGCGTGTGGTGGCAGAACAGGACGTACATCTTGTCCTGCACACCGCTCTGCGTGACGATGCGGTTCCTGGTGTCGATGTACCGCGAGCTGTTGGCCCGCAGCTGCTGCTCCAGCCAGTTGAGCTGGTCGGTGTCGATCGAGCCGCCCGCGGCGCCGGAGCCGAAGCCGTCGGTATTGGTGTTGGTGGAGTCGAGGGTGATGTAGCGGATCAGGTCGCCGGAGGCGGACGGGATCGCGTAGTAGGCCTTGTCGATGCCGACGCCCTGGAACCCGTGGCCGACGGGCAGGCCGGCGGTGTTGAAGTGGTCCTGGATGAAGGCCTTGCGGCTCAGAAGGCGCCGGTTGGGGTCCGGGACGACCCGGGTCCCCTCCAGGTCCCAGGCGACCATCAGCTTGCCGAAGGTGCCGAGGTCGTCGTAGTCGTCCGGCAGGTCCGCGGAGGTGCCGGTGGTCTTGGACGAGCCGACCGTCATGCCGCGCACGTCGACGAGGTTGTTGTCGATGGGCTCGTTGCCCTGCCACAGGCCGTCGTGGTTGCCGTATGCCGCGTACCAGGGCATGCCGAGGCCGTGGGAGACGAACGGCCGGCGGGCCGCGCCGACCACCCCGCTCGCGTCGAGCAGCCCGGGGACGTAGGGGAATCCGAGGCCGGAGGTCCCGGTGTACTGGTTGCCCGGGACCTGCTGCGGCGGTACGGACGGGTAGTAGTAGTGGTTGTCCGCGGTGCCGCCGCCGGTCAGGGCGCCGCTGGAGAAGCTCTGGTCCAGGCCGGTCTGGCCGGAGTCCGGCACGATGGTCTGGCCGCCGTCGAGCAGATCGATGTACCAGCGGTTCTCGTTGTGCTGGCAGTTGTCGATCGCGTCGCCGGTGACGATGGTGAACTGCAGCGACTTCCCGCTCCGCGGGCCCTTGCCGACGGCGGCGACGGCCTGGCACATCGCGTCTACGACCTGTGTCGACAGGAACTCGTGGCCCCGGTAGGCCGAGTCGGTGGGGTACGAGGCGTAGTGCGGGGCGCCGGCGTCGGCGTAGCGGTCCATGAACTCCAGGCGGGCCGGCGACTGGTCGTCCACGATGTGCAGGTCGGTCAGCTGGGCGAACGCGGCCAGTGCCATGGTCGGGGGGCCGAAGCGGTACCAGAGGTCGGTGCGGATGGTGTGCGGCTCCCCGGGGCCGGCGACCAGCCGCTGGTAGCCCGTGCCCGGCGCGTAGCTCGCCCGCTGCACCGTCCGGTCCCAGGTGGTGACCGCCCGCGCGTCCGATGCGGTGGCGGCGGCCCTCGCCGTCTTACCGCCGCGTACCGAGGTGGCGGCCTCGGCGGCGGCACGGAAGCCGCCGGCGTCGATGGCCGCCGCCACCACGCCCACTCCGGTCGTCGTCAGTAGCCTTCTTCGCGAGATACCCACGCCGTGTCTCCCAGGAAAGGTCGAACTCGTCTCTCCCCCTGCGGCGTTCCATTGCGTTCCGCCGCGTTCCACGGTGGAGAGACGGGTGCCGCGGATGCCGCGGGCGCCGGTGGTCTGGCATGATCCGCGGGTGTCCGCCTCCTTGTACGAATCCCATGTGACAGTGCGCTGCTCCGGCCCCGACGAATGGGGGCGGCTTCGGTGGTGGGCGGCCTCGCGCGGCCTGAAGCTGACGCACATCGTGCTGGCACGCGGCCGGATGCGCGAGCAGCCCATGCTCACCCTGTCCGGTTCCTCGTCGTACGCCGAACAAGGCGCGCACGCACGGGACGTCGTGGCGGCGCTTCGGGCGGACGGCTTCACGCCGGTGCGGGTGAAGACCGAGTCCGCGCCATGGGCCGCGGAGGTGCCGTCGCTGCTCGGCGGGGACGACGAACGGTACTTTGAGCACCACGTGAAGCTGCTGCTCGACTCGGACACGGACCTGGCCGCACTCGCGGCCCGGGTGGTGCCGCACGGCGCCCACCTGTCGTGGAACGCCCTGCGGGTGCGGGCCGGCGCACGGCACGAGCGGTTCGTGACACAGCGGTGCCGCGGCGTGGGCGCCGACGGGGCGGAGCAGGCCCTGGAGCGGCTGCTGACGGAGCTGGACGGGGCGGTGGTGCTGGGCGTGGAGCGGGAGTTCGTGCTCCACGACAGCGACGTGTCCGTGGACGACGGCTGGATCGAGGAGCCCGTGGGGGTGCGGACATGAGCGGGACGGCGTGGGACAGGTTCGGCCGGCACGGCACCGAGCCGCCCCGGGAACCACTGGACGACGCCACACGCCGGTCCGAGGACCTGCCGAGAACGCTTGTGTGGGTACCGGGTGCCGACGTGGTGCAGCGGCCGGTCTTCGACCCGTCGCTGAAGCACCACCGGAACGCCTACCGCGCGACCGACCCGCGCTTCGGTGATCCGGCCCGCGGTGACGCGTGGCGGACAGCCCGACGACGGGCCCTGCACCTGGTGCTGGAGGCCATCGCCGACTCGCCGTGGGTGGACGCGCTGGTGCTGCGCGGCAGCGTGCTGATGTCGGTGTGGTTCCCGGACGCCGCCCGCGAGCCAGGTGACCTGGACTTCGTCGTCGTCCCCCACACCTGGCGGATCGACGACGGCCGCACGGACCGGATGCTGCGCGGGATCGCCGAGGCGGCACAGGCACTGGCCGACGCGCACGGACGCGAGGTCGGGATCTCGGCGCGGGGCGCGGTGGTGGAGGACATCTGGACCTACGACCGGGTGCCGGGCCGCCGCATGCTGCTGCCGTGGGGCTCACCCGGCCTGCCGGGCGGCCACGTCCAGCTCGACTTCGTCTTCAACGAGCGCCTTCCCGGGGCGCCCGAGCCGGCCGAACTGCCCGGCGGCACCATCGTGCAGGCGGCGACACCGGAACTGTCCCTGGCCTGGAAGCTGATGTGGCTGATCAACGATGCGCACGCGCAGGGCAAGGACCTGTACGACGCGGTGCTGCTCGCCGAGCGGTATCCGCTGCGCTACGAACTGCTGCACGAGGTGTTCCGGATCTCGGGCGAATGGCCGCGCTCCCCTCGCGACAGGATCCTGCTCGAGGATGTGACGGTGGCGGTCGGGTACGTGGAGTGGAACCACTTCGTCACCGAGTACCCGCGGTTCAGGGACGCCGGGCAGGAGTACGCGGACCGCCTGGTGCGGGCCGTGACGCCGACGTTCGACCATGCCCCGGGCGACGGTTGACCTCAACCGGACTCGAGTTTCCAGCCTTCTTCGACAGCCGCAGGAACCAACTGGCCTGCGCTGTCGCCCAGGAAGGTCCTCCGTGACCGAGCGCTCAGACGGCAACGAGATCCCCGACCGCTACCGCTACGCCGTGATCCCTCACATCATGGTCGGCGACGCCGCCGCGGCCGTCGACTTCTGCCAGCGGGCCTTCGGCGCCCGTGAGGACGTCAGGGTCGACGCCCCGGGAGGCGGGATCCTGCACGCCGAGATCACCGTCGGGCGGTCGGTACTGATGCTGGGCGACGCCAGCGCGGAGGAGGCGGAGGGCGCACCGTCGTCCTCCAGGACTCCTCGGGGCACATCCGGGTCTTCCTGACCCACACCGAGGACGTCTCGGAGGAGGAACTGCGCCGCCGTCTCACCCCCGCGGGGTGACCGCCGCATCGCAGTGGGCAGGGGCCACGCCTTACGGAGCGTCAGGACCGGCGTCCGCGGCTGGGGTTCGGGCATGCCCCTCCTTGAGCCGTCTCACCCTGTCGTCCGGCCGGTCGATCGGCCTCTCCGAGCTGGGGATCTCCGCGACTCGGGATGCGGCGCGCGCCCGTCACAGAGAGGTCATGATGCGCACCACGGCCTTGTCGCGGGCGTGTCCTTCGAGTGCGGCCCATTCGGCGACGTCCAGGGGCCACCACTTGTCCTCGTAGCCGATGACGACGTGGCGGCCGTCCTGGCGGACGGTGTGCCGGGGGTCGCCGGGAGCGGCGCTCGCGGCGACGACGGCCGCGGCGGAGGCGGCGCTGCGGCACTTGAGTCGGGTCTCGGGCATGTCAGCGCTCCTGCGTTCGCCGTGTGCGACCGGCGCCGGTGGCCGATCTGGCGCAAGAGACTAGCCGCACCGGTGATCGCCTCGTTCCGAAAGCGCGTCTCCGACACAATCCGACCGTCCCCGACCCGAACCGACCGGCGATGCGCGCCCGACAGCCCCGCCCTCACGCCGAGACGAGCTCCGACAGTTGCGGTGAGTACGCGGCGTGCAGGACCAGCGCGGCGCTGCCCACGACGGCGGCGTCCGTGCCCAGTGCGGAGGCTGCGACCTCCACGACCCGGATGTGCCGGGCGAGCGGCCGGGCGGCCAGGACGGAGGCGACGGCCTCGACGTAGCGCGACTCCACGTGCTGGATGCCCTGGCCGCCGAGGATGATGAGGTCGACGTCGATGAAGTTGGCGATGCTCACGGCGACCGAGGCGACGTGCCGCGCGGCCTCGTCGACGACGGCGGTCGCCACGGGGTCGCCGGCTCCGGCCGCACGCTGGATCGCGGCGTGGTCCACCAGGGCCGGGTCCTGGGCGTACGACCGCGCCAGCGCGCTGCCGCCGGTTCCGGACCGTTCGGCGAGTCTTCGGTGCGTTTCCGCGACGATCGCCGACGGGTTCACCAGTCGTTCCAGGCAGCCCCGGTTGCCGCAGTAGCACTCGGGGCCGTCCGACAGGACGGTGGAGTGCCCGAACTCGCCCGCGTTGCGCGAACCGCCTCGGTACACCTGGTGGTTGAGGATCAGTCCGCCGCCGATGCCGGTGCCGAAGAAGAGGTAGGCGACGTTGGCGACGCCCTTGGCCCGGCCGGCCCAGCGCTCGCCGACGGCCGCGGCGGTGGCGTCGTTGTCGAGCGTCACCGGCAGGCCGGTGGCGTCGCCGAGCATCTGCTGCAGGGGCACCCGGGTCCAGTGCGCGAGCTGCGGCGGGGCGACGATCACGCCGGACTGCTGGTCGATGGGCCCGGGGGTGACCAGGCCGAGCCCGAGGACCTTGTCGCGCGGTACTCCCGCCTTCGCGAGCACGTCGGCGACCAGTTCGGCCATGGCCGCCACCACGTGCGACGGATCGGTGCCGGGCGGGGTGGGGCGCCGTTTGACCACCAGCGGCCGGCCGAGCAGGTCGACGACGGAGCAGGTGAGTTCGAGGGGGTCGAGGACAAGCCCGACCGCGCTGCCGGCATCGGCGTTGACCCGCAGTGTGGTCCGCGGCTTGCCTCCGCCGGCGACCCGGCTGGCGCCGTCCTCGCGCACGATCTGCTCGTCGAGCAGGCGGCGCACGATGCCCGAGACGGTCTGCGGGGTGAGCCCTGTGCGCTGGGCGATCTCCACCCGGCTGATGCCGTCGGCGAGCTGGATCTGATCCAGGACCACCGCTCGGTTGTAGCGTCCGACCTTGGGAAGGTTTGTCCCTGCCTGCCGCACACGAGTTCCTCTCTCGAAGAGCCGCAACAATCGTAGTGGTACGGGGCGTTGACTTAGTAAAACAAATGGATTTAAAGTCCGTGCCCAGCCGTAACCGGCTGGAAGTGAAGGCACAGCGCAGTGTCATCGGAGGCAACCTGATGTCCACGAAACGTCGTGTCCCAGGCGCGGCGGAGCCACGCGACCGTGACGGTGCCCGCCGTACGGAGCTCCGCGCATGATCACGGACCGGATCCTGCTGGAGATGCGTTCCATCACCAAGACGTTCCCCGGTGTGACGGCCCTGGAGGACGTCAACCTGGTGGTGAGGGAAGGCGAGATCCACGCCATCTGCGGCGAGAACGGCGCCGGCAAGTCCACTTTGGTGAAGGTGCTCAGCGGGGTGCACCCGCACGGGACGTACGCGGGCGAGATCGTCTACCGGGGCGAGGCGGTCCGGTTCCCCGACATCCGGGCCAGCGAGCAGGCCGGCATCGTCATCATCCACCAGGAACTGGCGCTCGTCCCCGGCATGTCGATCACCGAGAACATCTTCCTCGGCAACGAGCCGCGGCGGCGCGGCGGCATCGACTGGAAGGCCGCGCAGCGCCGGGCCCTGGAGCTGATGCAGCAGGTGGGTCTGCGGGAGGACCCGGACACGCTGGTCAAGGACATCGGTGTCGGCAAGCAGCAACTGGTCGAGATCGCCAAGGCCTTCGCCAAGGACGTGAAACTGCTCATCCTCGACGAGCCGACCGCGGCGCTCAACGAGACGGACTCCCGGCATCTGCTGGACCTGCTGCGCGGGTTCCGTGAGCAGGGCATCACCTCGATCATGATCTCGCACAAGCTGAACGAGATCGAGGCGGTCGCCGACACCATCACCATCCTGCGCGACGGCCGGACGATCGAGAGCCTGGACGTCCAGGCCGACGGCGTCAACGAGGACCGCATCGTGCGCGGCATGGTCGGCCGGGAGCTCGACAGCCGCTTCCCCGACCACACGCCGGACATCGGCGAGGTGTTCTTCGAGGTCCGCGACTGGACGGTCCGGCACCCGGCCTCCGACGAACGGCTCGTCTGCAAGGGGTCCAGCTTCACCGTGCGGCGCGGCGAGATCGTCGGCTTCGCCGGGCTCATGGGCGCCGGGCGCACCGAGTTGGCCATGAGCCTGTTCGGCCGCTCGTACGGCACGTTCCTGTCCGGCCAGGTCTTCAAGGACGGCAGGCAGATCCAGCTGAAGTCGGTGTCGGACGCCATCCGGCACGGCCTGGCCTACGTCAGCGAGGACCGCAAGACGATCGGCCTCAACCTGCTGGACGACGTCAAGACCTCGATGGTGGCGGCCAAGCTCTCCAAGGTCGCCCGCCGCCAGGTCGTCGACCCGGTCCGCGAGCACCGGATCGCCGAGGAGTACCGCCAGAGCCTGCGGATCAAGACCCCCAGCGTCGACGAGGGGGTCGTGAAGCTCTCGGGCGGCAACCAGCAGAAGGTCGTCCTGGCCAAGTGGATGTTCACCGACCCGGACCTGCTGATCCTCGACGAGCCCACGCGGGGCATCGACGTGGGCGCCAAGTACGAGATCTACGGGATCATCCAGCGGCTCGTCGGCCAGGGCAAGGGCGTCATCGTCATCTCCTCGGAGCTGCCCGAGCTCATCGGACTGTGCGACCGCATCTACACCGTCTTCGAAGGCGCCGTCACCGGTGAGGTGACGCGCCGTGACGCGAACCCGGAACGCCTCATGAAACAGATGACCTCTACGAAGAAGACGCCGAGCCCATGAGCCGTATCACAGACCTTCAGAAGAACCTCTTCGGAGGCACGACCTCCAACGCCCGCCAGTTCGGCATGATCGCCACACTGGTCGCGATCGTGCTGCTCTTCCAGATCTGGACAGGAGGGCTGACGCTGACCTCCGGCAATCTCATCGCCGTGGTCAGCCAGTACTCCTACATCCTGATCCTGGCCATCGGCATGCTGATGGTGATCGTCGCCGGGCACATCGACCTGTCGGTCGGCTCGGTGGCGGCCTTCACCGGGATCGTCGTCGCCAAGGCGATGCAGGAGTACTCGATCCCCTGGCCCCTGGGCATCCTGCTCGGCCTGCTCGTCGGCGCCGTGATCGGTGCCTGGCAGGGCTTCTGGGTCGCCTATGTGGGGGTGCCCGCGTTCATCGTCACCCTGGCCGGGATGCTCCTGTTCCGCGGCGGCAACCAGTTCATCGGCAACGCCGACACCGTGCCGGTCCCCGAGGGCTTCCGCGACATCGGCGCCGGATTCCTGCCCGAGGTCGGCCCGGACACCGGCTACAACAACCTGACGCTGCTCCTCGGCCTGGCCGCCTGCGCGGGTGTGGTGTGGCGCGAGTGGCGGTCGCGGCAGACCCGCCGCGCGATGCACGCGGACGCCGCGCCGCTGTGGGTGACGGGGATACGGCTCGCCGTGATGCTCACCATCGTCATCTTCGCGACGCTGCGCTTCGCCGGCGGCCGGATCGGCACCAGCCTGCCCATCTCGGGCATCATCCTGATCGCCCTGGTGCTCGCGTACTCGTACTACACGCGCAACACGATCGGCGGCCGGCACATCTACGCCGTCGGTGGCAATTCGCGCGCGGCGGAACTCTCGGGCGTGAAGCTGCGGCGGGTCAACTTCCTCGTCATGACGAACATGTCCGTCCTGGCCGCGCTCGCCGGCATGATCTTCGTGGCACGCTCGGCGGCGTCCGGCCCGCAGGACGGTCTGAGCTGGGAACTCGACGCCATCGCGGCCGTCTTCATCGGCGGTGCGGCGGTCACCGGCGGCCTCGGCACCATCAGCGGCTCCATCGTCGGCGGCCTGGTGATGGCGCTGCTCAACAACGGCCTCCAACTGGAGGGCGTCGGCTCGGACATGGTCCAGATCATCAAGGGTCTGGTGCTGCTCCTCGCCGTCGCCTTCGACGTCTACAGCAAGAGCCAGGGACGCTTCTCCATCATCGGGACGCTCACGCGCCCGCTGCGTTCCGGCGACACGAGCACGGCCGCCCAGTCGCCGAAGGCGGCCGCCGATCCCGACAAGACCTCGGTCGCAGGATGACCGACCGGACACAACAGCAAGGTGCCGCATCCGCGGGGTGCACGACTCTTCCCCCATCGTCAGGAAAGGCTCATCCCACCATGCGTACAACCATCACCAGAGGTATCGCCGCGATCGGCGCCACCACGCTTCTGTTCCTGGGCACGGCCTGCTCCAACGACCGCGAGGGCTCCACGTCCGCCAAGGCCAGTGGTGACGCCACGGCGGGGTTCGCGCAGGACTCGCTCGTCGGTGTCGCCCTCCCCGCGAAGACGTCGGAGAACTGGGTGCTCGCCGGCGACCTGTTCACCAACGGCCTCAAGGACGCGGGCTTCAAGGCCGACGTCCAGTACGCGGGTGCCTCGACCACCGTCGCTGACCAGCAGGCGCAGATCTCCTCAATGGTCACCAAGGGCGCGAAGGTGATCGTCATCGGTGCGACCGACGCCTCGCAGCTCTCCACCCAGGTCGAACAGGCCCGGCAGGCCGGAGCCACCGTCATCGCCTACGACCGGCTCATCACGAACACCCCGGACGTCGACTACTACATCGCGTTCGACAACTTCAAGGTCGGCCAGCTGCAGGGCCAGGCCCTCATCGACGGCATGAAGGCGAAGAAGCCGAAGGGCCCCTGGACGATCGAGCTGTTCTCCGGCTCACCGGACGACAACAACTCCAAGGTCTTCTTCGACGGCGCGATGGAGGTCCTCAAGCCGCTGATCGACAAGAAGGACATCGTTGTCGGGTCGGGCCAGACCGACATCAAGCAGACCGCCATCCAGGGCTGGAAGGCGGAGAACGCCCAGTCGCGCATGGACTCCCTGCTGACGTCGACGTACAACGGCGGCAAGAAGCTGGACGGCGTCCTGTCCCCGAACGACACCCTCGCCCGTGCGATCATCACCTCGGTGCAGGGCTCCGGCAAGCCGGTCCCGGTCGTCACCGGCCAGGACTCCGAGGTTGAGTCGGTCAAGTCCATCATGGCCGGCGTGCAGTACTCGACCATCAACAAGGACACCCGCAAGCTCGTCGCGGAGACCATCAAGATGGTCCAGTCGCTGCAGAAGGGTGAGAAGCCGCAGATCAACGACACGAAGTCGTACAACAACGGCACCAAGGTGGTTCCGGCCTACCTGCTCCCGCCGATCATCGTCACCAAGGAGAACGCGGCCGAGGCGTACGCCAACGACCCCAAGCTGTCGCCGCTGACGAAGTAGTCCGCGGCTTGGTGGGGGCGGGGCCGGACGCGGCCCCGCCCCCACGCACACGGGGCGCTGAGCGCAAATTCGGTGGCGTCCGGAACGGAAGTCGGGAAGGCTGACGCACATGGTCTCGGTGGTGCAGAACGTGGCGATCGACTGTGTGGACGCCTATGAACTGGCGCTGTTCTGGAGCAGGGTGACCGGCCGTCCACTGCATCCGGAGGACGGACCGGGCCATCAGGAGACCCAGGTCCTCCTGCCGGAGGGCCCGGTGCTGCACTTCAACCAGGTGCCCGAGCCGAAGCGGCTCAAGAACCGGATCCATCTGTGCCTGCGTCCCGAGACCTCGCGCGACCAGGAGGTGGAACGCCTGCTCGCGATCGGCGCCACCTTCGTCGCCGACCACCGCAACCCCGACGGCTCCGGCTGGGCCGTCCTCGCCGACCCCGAGGGCAACGAGTTCTGCGTCCTGCGCAGCGAGTCCGACCGAGCCGCGACGGATTCCTGAGAGCTCGCACCACGATATTCGTGCCGGCGGTGCGGCCGGACGCTCCACGAGACGGTGCAAGACGGCCGACCGCCGACGGAACTCCCGTGCGCTGTCCACCCGCACAACCGGTGACCGGGCCTACAGTCGGGGCATGGAACTGTCACGTGGGGAACGCGAGAGTTTTCTGGCCGAACCGCGCGTCGCCGCGCTGGGCGTCGCAGCCGGCGCCGACCGCGGGCCGCTGGTGATCCCGATCTGGTACGCCTACGAGCCCGGCGGTCTGCCGTGGATCCTCACCGGCGCGCGCTCCGCGAAGATGAAGCTGATCAGGGCGGCGGGCCGGTTCAGCCTGCTGGTCCAGCGGACGGAGCCGACGCCCCGGTACGTGTCGGTCGAAGGACCGGTCGCCGACATCACCGAAGGGACCGCCGCCCTGCACCGCGAGATGGCCGCCCGGTACCTCTCGGGTGAAGCGCTTGAGCGGTTCGTGGCCATGGCCGAGGCGGAACTCGCCGATCACGTCGTGGTCCGCATGAGGCCGCAGCGCTGGTTCACCGCCGATCTGGGCTCGTCGGCGTAACCGCGTCCTGCCGTCCGCCACACACCACATGCCCACGCCTCCTGAGGGGACGTCACACCCCCAGGGGCCCGGAGACACAAGGCCACAACCAGGGTTCATTGGGCGATCGCGAAGACGTCATGTGTATTCCGCACTGAAAACCTCTAATCGGTTCTGTACCCATGATCGACATGGGCACAGCGGAGGCGTGCCTCCGTGTCCCTTCCGACGCGAGGTTCCCATGAAATTGATGGTCGTGAACCATCGGCGCTCGAGGTCTGTGCTCGTGGTGCTCGCCACGGCGACCGCGCTGGCGGCCGCACCGGCCGTGGCGTACGCGGACAGCACCGTGCCCGCGCCCGTCACCGGCGGCATCCCGCTGATCAACACGTCCGAGAAGATCGGGCCGGGGATCAACCTGCAGCACGTGCAGGCGCTCGACCAGAAGGGCTGGTACGACGCGCGGTTCCTGACGGTGGACCTGTCCAACAGCGCGGTCGACACGGACCTGCTGACCGCCGGACCGGTCGCCTCCGGCGGCGCGCTCACCGTGGCCGCCGACAAGGCGGGCGCCGTCGCGGGCGTCAACGGCGACTTCTACGACCTGGGCAACTCGACCGCGGCACACGGTGCCGAGATCCAGAACGGGAAGCTGCTCAAGACCTCCAACCTCGGAGGCCCGGAGGCCGCCCAGGCGCAGCCGCACGTCGGCGTCAGCAAGGACGGCATCGCGCAGCTCGTGAACGCGATGGTCAACGCGTCCGCGACCTTCGCGGGCACGGACCACAAGCTCCTGTCGGTCAACGCCGCGGACCCCGAGCCGCACCCGGTTCCGGCCGACGGCATGGTCGCGTTCACCTCCGCATGGGGCACCTACAGCCGCAACCGCCCGTTCATCGGTGTGGACAGCAACCTCGCCGAGGTCCTGGTCCAGAATGACAAGGTTGTCAAGGTCACCCCGAACGGTCCCGCGGGCTCGGGAACGATCCCGGACGACGGCTTCTACCTGGTCGGACGCGACGCCGCGGCGACCGCGATCCGCGCGCTGCAGCCCGGTGACCCGGTGAAGCTGAACTGGGAGCTGGCCGACCCGGTCGCCAAGACCATGAAGTTCGCGCTCGGCCACGGCGGCAACGCCGAGGGCATCATCGTCTCCAACGGCAAGCCTCGCGCCAACCTGGACACCTCGATCTCCCCGCGCACGTCCTTCGGCTTCAAGGACGGCGGGCACACGCTCGTGCTCGGCGAGTGGAACGGCCCGGGCGGCACCGGCAAGGGCGGCGTCGGCCTCGACAAGATGGCCCACGACATGGCCGCGCTGGGTGTGCAGACCGCGGTCGTCCTCGACAGCGGCGGCTCCAGCGAGATGGTCGCCCGCCCGCTCGGCGAGGACCGGGTGACCATTCGCAACACCCCGTCCGACGGCCAGGAGCGCAGCAACACCAATGGTGTCGGCGTGTTCGTGACGAAGGGCGACGGCAAGCTGAACCAGCTGCTCGTCAAGCCCGCGGCCGGTGCGGCGTCCGCCGACGGTGAGGTGAAGGTCTTCCCCGGCCTGCACCGCACGCTCACCGCGGTCGGTGTCGACAGCCACCAGACGCCGGTGACGGTCGACCCGTCGTCCGTGCAGTGGTCGGCCCGCGAGGCGTCCGTCGACGGCGCCACGGTCACGGGCCCTCAGGCCCACGGCCCGGTGACCATCGACGCGAAGGTCGGCAACGTCCAGGGGCACGCGACGGTCTCCGTCCTCGGCCCGCTGGCCAGCGTGGAGCCCTCCTCCCAGCTGCTGTCGATCGCCTCCCCCACCCCCGCCGACGCGACCACCGTCTCCGTGACCGGCCGCGACGCCGAGGGCTACACCGCCCCGATCGACCCGCAGGACCTCTCGCTCGACTACGACCACGACGTGGTCGACATCAAGGCCGTGGACGGCAAGCTGCGGATCACCCCGCTGGCCAACGCGAGCACGATCCTGAAGATCTCGGCCGGCGGCCAGACGGCGCAGCTGCCGATCACGATCGGTGTGCAGACGAAGACGGTCTACGACTTCGACGACGACGTGTTGGCCCGCTGGCGCAACAACAGCACCGCGGCCACGACGTTCTCGAAGGCCCCCGAGGGCCTGCGGATCGACTTCAACGCCATGCGCAACGTGGGCGCCAGCTCCAGCACGCGCATCCCCGTGGAGGGCCAGCCGCTGCGTCTGCGGATGCGGATCAAGTCCAGCATCAGCGTGCCCAACGGCCTGACCTACATGAACTACACCGACTCGTCCGGCAAGAGCGTCGGCATCTACGGCACGGGTCTGTCCGCGAGTGACAACTGGCAGTACGCGAACTTCGATGTTCCGGCCGGTACGAAGTTCCCGATCTCGATCTCGAGCTTCCAGGGCATCAACACCAGCGTGGCCCAGCAGAAGGCGGGCACGTTCGTCCTGGACCGGATCGAGGCGGACGTCCCGACGTCGATGGACCTGCCGGCGCAGGCGGACTTGAAGCCGGACCCGCTGGTCTCCGACGACGGCTCGCTCCTCAAGGGCAGCAGCACCTGGCAGTTCGCGACCCTGTCCGACGTGCAGTTCACCGCCGACAGCCCGGCGCTCACCCAGGTGGCCACCGCCGCGATCCACAAGATCCGCACGACCCACCCGGACCTGCTCGTCCTCAACGGCGACATCACCGACCGCGGTCTGCCGCAGGACCTCAAGCTCGCCCACCAGGTCCTCACCGACGCCGGCTGCGACCTGATCCCGGTCGGCCAGGAACCCGCCGCGGACAGCACCCCCGACCCCGCCGCCGGGTCCATCCCCTGCTACTACGTGCCGGGCAACCACGAGTCCTACGGCCTGAACAACGTGCAGTCGGACCTGACGAACTTCACCGCCGAGTTCGGCAAGCCCTACCGCACCTTCGACCACAAGGGCACCCGCTTCATCCTGCTCGCCAGCTCCCTCGGCTCGCTGCGCAGCACCGCCTGGGACCAGCTCCCGATGCTCCAGCAGGCCCTGGCCGACGCCAAGGACGACAAGTCGATCGACAATGTCGCGGTGTTCGCCCACCACCCCGTGGACGACCCGGCGGAGACCAAGTCCAGCCAGCTCGGTGACCGCGACGAGGTCGCGCTCGTGGAGAGCCTGCTGACCGACTTCCGTGACGACTCCGGCAAGGGCGCCGTCATGGTCGGCTCGCACGCGCAGATCGCCAACGTCCACCACGTCGAAGGCGTCCCCTACATGGTCCTGCCCTCCTCGGGCAAGGACCCCTACGGCACCCCGGACCGCGGTGGCTTCACCGGCTGGGTCGACTGGTCCGTCGACTCGCACCGCAACGCGCGCCAGCAGTGGATCCAGGCCGACGTGCGCGCCTTCGCCCAGTCCATCACCCTCAACACCCCCGAGACCGTCAAGGCCGGCGAGACCGCGCAGATCTCCGGCAGCATCGTGCAGCCGCAGGGCGCGGCGACCGGCTCGCGTGTCGTGCCGCTGCGCTACCCGATGTCGGTGAACTGGACCGGTTCGTCGAACCTGGCCATCGGTACCGGCCAGGACGCGGTCAACGACGCCCGCCGCAAGGGCAAGACCGCCATCCTCGACCCGCAGACCCGCCTCCTCACCGCGCTCAACCCCGGCACGGTGACCGTCACCGTCACGAACGACTCCATGCGTCCCTACACCGACGACGCGTCGCTCGCGCCGATCACGACCTCCAAGACCATCCAGGTCGTCCCGCAGGGCTGACCCACACCCGCATCACCCACGCAACCGCGTGACCGAGGGCGAGCACACACCACGTGCTCGCCCTCGGTGCCGTTCACGGGTGCGGCGGCAGGTCCAGCCCGTGTGCCCGGACGCCGAGGACCCGCCGTGACACCTCAGCCTCCATCGGCCCGCTGAACACGTCCGCGGCACCGACCTCGCGGGCCCGGGCGGCGGCGCGGGCATCGGCCGCCAGCAGGTCCATGACGACGGCTGCCGCCGCCGTCGTCCCGGCCGCCGCCGCTGCCGGAACGCCCGCCATCAGGTCGCTGACGTTCCCCGCGGCCCACACCCCGTCGACGCCGGTGAAGCCGAAGGCGTCCACCGGCAGCTGCTCCCCGAAGCCCCCGGGATGCTCGCGCACGGCGAGCCCGAGGTCGCCGAGGAAGGACGCCCGCGCGGTGAAGCGCGGGGCGACCACGAGCAGACGGACGGGCACCACGTGTCCGGACGCCAGGCGCACCCCTGCCAGCCGGTCCGCGTCGTCGATCTCCAGTCCGCCGACGGCGCCCTCGACCACGCCGACGCCCAAGCCGGCGAGCTGCTCCCACTGATCGGCCGTCAGGTCGGCTCCTTCGTTGAGGAACAGCGTCACGTCCCGCGACAACTGCCGGAACATCAGGGCCTGGTGGAAGTTGCCCAGTACCCCGATCGCGGTGTCCCGTGCCTCCCAGCCGTGGCAGAACACGCAGTGCACCACGTCCCTGCCCCATCGCTCCCCGAGCCCCGGCACGTCCGGCAGCTCGTCGACGAGCCCCGAGGCCACCAGCAGGCGCCGCGCCACCACCCGGCGTCCGTCCCCGCACACCACGGTGAAGCGGCCGCCGTCGCGATGGATCGCCGCGACGCTGCCGCGGACGACGCGACCGCCGTAGGACGCGACCTCCTCCCGCCCCTTGCGCAACAGCTCCAGCGGGGCGATGCCGTCGCGTCCCAGCAGGCCGTGCGCGGCGGCGGCCGGGGCGTTGCGGGGCTCGCCCGCGTCGATCACCAGCACCGACCGCCGCACCCGCGCCAGGGTCAGCGCGGCGGACAGACCCGCGGCGCCACCCCCGACGACCACGACGTCCCACACGCCACCCGATATCTCCATGCTGCTCTTCTCGTCCATGCCCGCACGATCGCCCGGCCCGTCGGCGTCCGGCAAAGTTTTCTGCTGTTTCGGCAAAAAGCGCCTCCGGCGGCCGGGGCCGTCTATTCCAGGACGCCTTCGTGGAGGCGGGCGAACAGTTCGGTGTTGTGCGTGTAGTCGACCGGGACGTCGATGACCGTGACTCCTGGGGCACAGAGGGTGTCCGGGGCGAGGGATGTGCGCAGTTCGGCCTCGAAGGCGTCCATCGTGTCGGCCCGTACTCCCCGCGCGCCGAACGCGCCGGCGTACTGGGCGATGTCGTAGTCGCCCAGCCGGACGCCCGAGGTCCTGCCGTACTTGAGGAGTTCCTGGAAGGCCACCATGTCGTAGCTGTTGTCCCGCATGATCACATGCGTGAGGCGCAGGCCGAGCCGGGTGGCGGTCTCCAACTCCTGGGCGCTGAAGAGGAATCCGCCGTCCCCGGACACCGACACGATCTGTGTTCCCGGCCGCAGCAGCGCGGCGGTCATCGCCCACGGCAGGGCGACGCCCAGCGTCTGCTGCCCGTTGGAGAACAGCACGTGCCGCGGCTGGTACCCGCGGAAGTGGCGGGCCATGTAGATGTAGTGCGAGCCGACGTCCGACACCACGGTCGCGGCGTCGTTCACCGCGTCGCGGATCGCCAGGACGACCGCGGCGGGGTTGAGCCCGGCAGCGGTGGGCGGGGCCGACCGGGCTTCCTCGTCGATACGGGCCAGCTCGGCACGCTGCTCGGCCAGCGCGGCGCGGGCCCGGTCCCCCACGTCGAGCCCGGACAGCTGCCCGGTCAGCTCGCCGACCGTCGCGGCCACGTCGCCGCGCAGTTCGAGCGCGGGCTGGTAGTGGTTGTCGAGGGCGGCGGGCATCGTGTCGATGTGGACGAGCGGGCGGGCGGGGTCGGTGTTCCACAGGCCCGGGTCGTACTCGACCGGATCGAAGCCGACGGTGATCAGGACGTCGGCGTGCGCGATGAGCACGTCCCCCGGCTGGTTGCGGAAGAGGCCGACCCGGCCGGCGTACTGCTCCTCCAGTTCGCGCGGAACGACACCGGCGGCCTGGAAGGTCTCCACGACGGGCAGGCCCGTGGCGGCGATCAGGCCGCGCAGCGCCGCGCACGCCTCGGGTTCGGCACCGCGCAGCCCGACCAGCAGCACGGGCCGCCGTGCGGCGCGGATCATCTGCGCGGCCCGGTGGACGGACGCGGCCGGCGCGGGGCCCAGGACGGGGGGCCTGGGCGGCCGGACGACGGCCGTGGCGGTGGGGGCGCCGACGACGTCGGCGGGCAGCACCACGGCGGCGGCGCCCCGGGGCTCGGTGACCGCGGCGCGGAGCGCGTTGGCGACGGCCTCAGGGACGTTGTCGGCGTCGTTGACCTCGCCGGCCCAGGTGGTGACCGGCCGCAGTGCGGCCACCGCGTCCATCGACTGATGGGTGCGCTTGAGCCGGTCCCGGCGGGGGACGGCTCCGCACAGCGCGATCATGGGGTACTGCTCGGTCGTCGCGGTGACGAGGCCGGTCATCAGGTTGGTGGTGCCGGGTCCCGAGGTGACCAGGGCAGCGCCGGGCGTCCCGGTCAGCAGCCCGACGGCGGCGGCCATGAGGGCCGCGTTCTGTTCGTGGCGGCACACCACCAGCTCGGGACCGCCGTCGACCAGGGCGTCGTAGACGGCGTCGATCTTGGCCCCGGGGACGCCGAAGACGTAGGGCACCCCGTACTGCGACAGGGTCTCGACCACACGCTGGGCCGCGCGGACGGACACGTTCGTCATGACTCTCGCCACCTTTCAGGCAGAAGGCACGCCCACTGGCGGAACGCCTCATGGGAGGGGGCGACGGATGCGGGTGTGAACGAGTGCGTGATCATGGCGGTCACCGGCATTCCGCGGTGTGTGGTGCGGCGCGGTCGTCAGGCGCCGGATCACTGTTCACGGTAGGCACGCGGTACCGCCTGTCGGCACCACGTGAACGCGTAGTCCGTTCACGCGCGGGGAGGGTGCCGGGCAGGAGTGTCGGCGGCGGCCGGTAGTGTCGGGCGCCATGACCGACTGGACCGGGGTGCGCGAGCGGGTTCTGGCACTGGCCCTGGCGCCGGGCAGCGACAAGGTGTTCGGGGCGATGGGGCACGCCTTCGCGCTCGATGCGCCCATGACGGCATCCGAGGTGGCGGATCTCGAGGCGTGGACGGGCGTTGAGCTGCCCGACGACTACCGCTTGTTCCTGCTGCACGTCGGAGCGGGGGGTGCCGGCCCGGCCTACGGTGTCTTTCCGGTGCGGCAGGAGGATGCCGGGCGCTGGCGGTGGATCGGGGACGCCCCCGAGGAGGTCGAGCCCAGCGAGCTCGCCGAGCTGTTCCCGGGAGGGGCGGATCCGGCGGCGGCGACAAGGATCCTGGCCGAGCAGCCGTCGCCGGAGGCGTTCGACGACCTCGCGGACCTCGACGCGGCCCTGGAGGTGTGGGAGGAGCGTCTGGCGGAGGTCCAGTACGATCCGCGCTTCACCGCCGGGGCGCTCTGCCTGTGCGACGAGGGCTGCGGACTGACGGTATGGCTGGTCGTGACGGGCCCGGAGCGCGGACGCATGTGGCGTGACCCGCGCAGCGACGGCATGGAGCTGCATCCGCTGCGGAACGCCGACGGCTCGCCTCTGGACTTCGCCGCCTGGTATCTCGGGTGGCTCACGGCCGCCGAGGCCGCCTGCGGCCTCGTCCCGGACACCGGACACGCCGGGCTGGGGCAGCCCGCCTGACCCGCGGCGTGCGCGTGGGGGGGGGAGTCCCCGGCGAATTGCGATTGCGCGGCTCACGGCCCGTGATCCAGAACGGCGTTGTTGCCCAGGACACGTCTTTGAGGGCTTCGCAGTCCGGTCATTCGGTCCGGCGGGACGCCCCTCGGGAGAGGACCACCTGATCGATGACGACGTTCCCGCTGCCCATCACCACCGAACGGCTTCTGTTGCGGCTGTTCACCCCGGGTGACCTCGACGACTTGTCCGCGTATCAAGGCCTCCCCGAGGTCGCTCGCTACCTCTACCGGCAGCCGCTCACCCGTGAGCAGTGCGTGGAGAGCCTCACGCGGCGCGCGGCCGGATCGGCGTGGGCCGAGGACGGCGACGACCTGGTGCTCGCCGTCTGCCCGCTCGGAGAGGCGAAGGTGGTCGGCGAGGTCGTCCTGAAACTGGCGAGTGCGCGGGCACGCCAGGCCGAGATCGGCTGGGTCCTCAACCCGGCTTACGCTGGGCGGGGTTACGCGACCGAGGCGGCGCGTGCGACGGCCGGCCTGGCCTTCGCCGCGTTGGGCGTCCACCGGCTCTTCGCCCGGCTCGACGTGCTCAACACCCGATCGGTGGGTGTGTGCGAGCGCCTCGGTATGCGCCGGGAAGCGCACCTTGTCGAGAACGACCTCGACGAGGCGCGCTGGGGCAGCGAGTACGTCTACGCGACGCTCGCCCGCGAGTGGCAGGCAGATCGGGCCTGACTACGCGTTTACGTGGTGCCGCCGGCCGGCGGTGCGTGCCTACGGTGGCGACAGCAACTCAGTGCGGCCGCACTCTCTCGTACCGGACACGCACGCAGAGGAGCGGATCCATGCGTATCGCCAACCTTTCCGGCCGCGCCGTCCTGCTGGACGGTGCCGGCGCCACGGACATCGCCACCGCCAGTGGGGGCCGCTTCGGCCCCGGCCCGCAGAGCCTGTACGACGACTGGGACGCGTTCTCCGACTGGGCCGGGGGCACCGACACCGCGTCGGCGGCCGTCCCCTGTGCCTCCCGGGAGCTGGGTGCGCCCGTCCCCGAACCCGTCCAGGTGGTGGCCATCGGCCTGAACTACCAGGGGCACCGCGAGGAGACCCATCTCGCCGAAGTGCACGACCCGGACGTGTTCACCAAGTTCCGCTCGTGCTTCACCGGGCCGGAGGGCCCGGTCGCGCTGCCGGAGGGCACGATCGACTGGGAGGCCGAACTCGTTGTCGTCATGGGGCGGGAGGCCCGGCACGTGTCGCCGCACGACGCGTGGTCGTACGTGGCCGGGCTGACCGCGGGCCAGGACCTGTCCGAACGCACCTTGCAGTTCGCCGGGCCGTCCCCGCAGTGGTCGATCGCCAAGTCCCACCCGGACTTCGGCCCGATGGGCCCCGCCGTGGTCACCTTGGACGAGTTCTCCGACCCCGGAGATCTGGAGATCGGCTGCCAGGTCAACGGGGACATCCGGCAGAAGGCACGCACCAGCGACATGATCTTCAGCGTGCCCGCGCTGCTGGCCTTCGTCACCGGCATCATGCCGCTGCACCCCGGTGACCTCATCTGGACCGGCACTCCCCCGGGTGTCGGCTACGGTCGCCGGCCCCAGGTCTTCCTGCAGTCCGGAGACCGGCTCGACACCTGGATCGAGGGCATCGGTGAACTCCACCAGACCTTCACCTGACGCGGACTCGGCGACGCTCCGCGCCCGACCAGCGCAGGTGAGTACGGTCGGCGGACCCGGCACCGAGGCGGCGCACCTGGTACCCGTGCTGCTGCTCGTCCTCACCGTGCTCAGCGGAATGATCGACGCCGTGAGCGTCATCGGACCGGGGCACGTCTTCGTGGCCAACATGACGGGCAACCTCGTCTTCGTCAGCCTGGGCCTGGCAGGCGTGTCCGGCTTCTCGCTCCTCACGCCGCTGGTCGCCCTGGGCGGATTCGTCGTCGGCGTCCTTCTGTGCCGGGCCACCGCCGGCCGGCTGCACCCGCCCCTGGCACTGATCCGTGCCGGTGCGGTCTGCGAGACGGCGCTGCTCGGCGCGGCGGCCGCGTCGGCGGCGTGGGGTGCTCCGCACGATGTGCTCGTCGCCGTCTGCGCCATCGCACTGGGCTTGCAGAACGGGATGGTCGGGCGGCTGGACGTCGGCGGCCTGACCACCACCGTCATGACCCGCACCCTGGTCGGCCTGCTCAGCGGCATCGGCAGGCACCCGTCCCCGCTCGCCGTGCACCAGGTGCTGAGCGTCCTGGCCCTGATCGCCGGGGCCGTCGCCGGCGCCCTCGTCGTCCTGCACTCGGGCCCCGCGGCCGGCATCGCGGCGGCCGCCGGCTGCGCGCTGTTCGTCGCGGTGGCGGCGGCGGTCACCGGACGCTGAAGGGGCTCCGCCCGCGCTCCCGTCGCACTTCCGCAGACCAGAAGTACGCTTCCGCCTCCGACGGCTCACGGGAAGGCAAGCACCGATCGGGGCGGGTAAATTGGGGTCATGCTGACGCCGGGGCGTCCCGCGGTGTTTCTGGGTCGGCGTGCCGAATGTGCGCTGTTCGATCGCTGGCAGGACACGGTCCGTTCCGGGCGGGGCGGCGCGCTCGTCGTCCGCGGGGAACCCGGCATCGGCAAGTCCGCGCTCCTCGACCACGTGGTCGCGACGGCGGCCGGCTTCCGTGTCGTACGGGCCGCGGCGGTCGAGGCGGAAACGGATCTGCCCTTCGGGGTGCTGCATCAGGTGTGCACACCGGCGCTCGCCGCGCTGGAGCACCTTCCGCAACCGCAGCAGGACGCCCTGGCCGTCGCCTTCGGGCTGCGGGCGGGGGCGGTTCCCGACCGCTTCATGGTCGGACTCGCCGTGCTCGGCCTGTTGTCCGAGACGGCCGGCAGTCGGCCGCTCATCTGCGTGATCGACGACGCCCAGTGGCTCGACCCGGGTTCCGCCCAGGCTCTGGCGTTCGTGGCGCACCACATCGGGGCAGAACCCCTGGGCCTGGTGTTCGCCACCCGCCGCGCCGAGGACGGGCCGCGTGGTGTGCCGGAGCTGGAGCTGACCGGGCTCGGCCCTGGCGACGCCCGCGCCTTGCTGCACTCGGCTCTGCATGTGCCGTTGGACGAGGCGGTGGCCGAGCGGATCGCGGTGGAGGCCCGGGGCAATCCGCTGGCCCTGCTCGAACTGCCGCGGGCCATGACCGCCGCCGCGTTCGCGGGCGGGTTCGACCCCTGGGACACCGAGGCGCTGCCCGGGCGCATCGAGCACAGTTTCCGCAGCCGGGTCCTCCGCCTGCCGCCGGACACCCGCACATTGCTGCTGGTGGCCGCGGCGGAGCCGACGGGCGACTCCGCGCTCCTGTGGCGGGCGGCCGGGCAGCTGGCGATCAAGGCCGCCGCCGCGGTGCCGGCCGAGGCCGACGGGCTGCTGTCGATCGGCACCCAGGTCGTCTTCCGCCACCCTTTGGTGCGGTCGGCCGTCTACCGGGCGGCGACACCGGCGCAGCGCCGGGCGGTGCACCGGGCACTGGCCGAGGTCACCGGTCCCGCCGATCCCGACCGGCGTGCCTGGCACCGTGCCCAGGCCGCCACCGGCCTCGACGGGGCGACCGCGGCGGAGCTGGAACGGTCGGCCCACCGGGCCCAGGCACGTGGCGGCATCGCCGCCGCGGCGGCGTTCATGGAACGATCGGCGGCGCTGAGCCCCGACCCCGCCGTCCGTGCGGAGCGCGCCCTGGCCGCGGCGCGCGCCAAGCAGCAGGCGGGCGCGCACGACAGCGCCCTGCGCCTTCTCGCTCTCGCCGAGCGGGGGCCCGCCGATGAGCTGCGGGCCGCCAACAGCGAACTGCTGCGCGGGCAGATCGCCTTCGCCCGCAGCTTCGGCAGCGGCGCGGCACCGGCGCTGCTCCGGGCGGCGCGCCGCTTCGAGCCGATCGACGTGTCCCGGGCCAGGGATGTCCATCTGCAGGCCCTGGCCGCGGCGTTGCTGGCCGGCCGGCTGGGCGGGGACTGCGGGATCGCCGAGGTCGCCCGGGCCGCCCGCCGTGCCCCCGCGGCACCGGTCCCGCGCGCGCCCGACCTGTTGCTGGACGGGCTGACGCTCCTCGTCGCCGAGGGGCACGACGCCGGCGTGCCCGCGCTGCGCACCGCTGTCGCGGCGTTCACCAGTGAGGACCTGACCTCCGAGGAGGAAATGCGCTGGCTGTGGCTGGCGGGCCACGCCGCCGGGCTGCTGTGGGACGACCACGCGTGGCAAGTGCTGGCCACGCGGTTGCTGCGTTCCTGTGAGGAGCGCGGGGCGCTGAGCATCCTGCCGATGGCGGCGGCCACCCGCGCCGGACTGCACCTGCTCGCCGGCGAACTTCAGCAGGCCGCGTCCCTGGCGGAGACCGCGGCAGACGTCACCGCGATGACCGGAGCCGGCCTGGCCCCCTACGCCGAAGTGGGGCTCGCCGCCTTCCGCGGTCAGCAGGACGCGGCGACAGCCGCGATCCGTACCGCGACCCGCGACGCGACGGGCCGCGGGGAAGGCGTGGCACTGACGTTCCTGCAGTGGGCCGCCGCCGTGCTCCACAACGGCACGGGCCGCTACGACCAGGCGCTCGAGTCCGCCCGGCAGGCCGGTGCCGAGGCCGGCGCGCAGCGGTTCGGCAACTGGGCCCTTGCCGAGTTGGTCGAGGCGGCCGTGCGCGCGGGGCAGCGCGACACGGCGCAGGAGGCGCTGCACGCGCTGTGCCGGACGACCCGTTCCTGCTCCACCGGCTGGGCCGCGGGTGTCGAGGCGCGCTGCCGGGCCCTGCTCGCCGCCGACCCGCAGGCCGAAGACCTGTACCGCACGGCCCTCGACCGGCTTCGGCACACGGGCGTGCACGCCGAGCTGGCCCGTACCCATCTGCTGTACGGGGAATGGCTGCGGCGCCGGCGCCGGCTCGTGCGGGCACGGGAACACCTTCGGCAGGCCCACGAGATGTTCCTCCGCTTCGGCATGGACGGCTTCGCGGAGCGCAGCCGCAGCGAACTGTCGGCGGCGGGCGAGCGGACTCGTACGCACCGGCCCGCGCCCGACGGACAACTCACGGCGCAGGAACGGCGCGTGGCCGTCCTGGCCGCCGAGGGAGCCACCAACGCCGCCATTGCCTCACGGCTGTTCATCAGCGCGAGCACGGTGGACTACCACCTGCGCAAGGTGTTCCGGAAGCTCGATGTCACCACGCGCACCCAACTCGCCCGGCGGCTCCCCACGTCCTGGGGTCAGCGGTCCATCGGGCCGGACCCGTAACGGCGTTCACGGACGGCCGCGACGACCTCGGCGACCCGGGCGTCGAAGGCCGCGAGTTCGGCGGCCTCGGCCGCGTCGGCGACGAACACACGCCGCTCGCACGGGACGCCTGCCCGCCAGATCCCTTCGACGGCCCGGGTCGCGGTGATGTCCGTCATCGGGTCGCCGGACACGAGCACGAGGTCCGCGCGCCGACCGGGTGCGACGGTCCCGCGGTCGGCGAGACGGAACACGCGTGCCGGGGCGGACGTCGCGGCGTGCAGTGCCTGAGCGGGCGTGAGGCCGCAGCGGACGAGCAGTTCCAGCTCACGGTGCAGACTCGCCCCGAACACCGTCCCCGGGTTCGGGGCGTCGGTGCCGGCCAGGATCGTGACACCCGCGCCGACCAGGCGGCCGACGTTCTCCACCGCGCGGGAGAAGGCCGGCCCTCCCCGCCCATGGCGCCCTGACGCGCCGGAGGTCAGCCGCCGAACCTGCGCGTCACCGAGCGCCCCGGCCAGTCGCGGGTCCGCGGCCACGGCGGCCCCGCCCGGTTCGCCCAGGACGTTCTCGAGGGTCGCCAGCGTCGGGCCGACCGCGATCCCGGCCTCGGCGATCCGCTCGGCCAGGTCCCTGTCCAGTTCGCCGTCCACGGGCACATGCGCCAGGACGTCGACGCCCGCAGCGGCGACCTCGCGCATCCCGGCAACGGAATGGATGTGCGCGACGACCACGAGCCCGCGGCGATGCGCCGCCTCGGTCAACGCGGTGATCGTCTCCAGGCCGAGGGACGGCGCCGCCCACGGACCCGCCGCACCCGAGGGACCGAAGATCTTCAGGTGGTCCGAGCCCTCGGAGACCCGGTCCGCGACGAACCGCTCGGCCTCCTCCGGGCCGGTCAGGGTCGGGAACGGCTCGTACAGCATCGAGGGATGCCCGCCCGGCGCCGTGGCACCGATGCCCGCGGATCGTACGTCGGCCACATCCGGCCGGGCGCCGGCCTGCTGCTTGGCCGCGGCCATCACGTCGGCCAGGCTGAACATGTCCAGTGCGGTGGTCACACCGAAGGTGAGCCCCTGCGCCAGGGCGCCCGGCACCAGGTGGATGTGCGAGTCGATCAGCCCGGGCAGGAGGGTGCCGCCCTTGGCGTCGATCACCTCGTCGCCGTCCAGGGAGGCGGGACCGGTGGCGCAGTCGGTGATGACGCCGTCGGCGAACCGGACGGACGTCCAGTCCCGCAGCCGGGTGCCGTCGAACACTCTCGCGTTGACGATCGCCGTTGCCTTGGGCACGAGACCCCTCCCGGACGGATGCGCTTGATGGTCAGGGCGGGACGCTAGGGCGTCACGCAACGTGAGGTCAACTCTCCTCGGCCGTCCGCCGGCCCATCGGTGCCCGGGGACGGTACGCGGCTGTCGCGATCTCGGCGAAGGACCGGATCAACGGATTGGTGTCGCCCTCGTTCCACACCGCGACCACCCGGCTCGGCGCCATGTCGGTCAGCGGCACAACGGCCAGTTCCGCGGGGAGGTCGTGTCCGAGCGGGGCGAGGCCGACCGTGCCGTTCCAGAGCACGGCTTGGAGGCATTCCTGGACGGCGCGCACGACGGGGCCCCGGCGGGGCCGGCCGCCGTTCCAGTACGCCTGCCAGAGGGGGTCGGTGCCCTGCGGGAACTGGAACCAGTGGCGGTCGCCCAGTTCGGCCAGCCGCAGCTCGGTGCGACCGGCCAGCGGGTCGTCGGCGCGCAGGACCACGCCGACCGAATCCGCGCGCAGCGTACGCACCGTCAGTGCGCTCTCGTCGAACGGTGCCCGGGTCAGGGCGATGTCGACCAGCCCGGCGCGCAGCCCGCACGTCGGGTCGGTCAGATCGGTGTCCCGGATGCGGATGTCGACGCCGGGATGCCGCTGCCGGTAGGCGGCCGCCAGCCGGGTCATCCCCGGGTCGGTGCCGTCGCCCAGGATGCCGACGGTGATGGTGGCGACGCCGGCGGCCGCGCTCACGCGTATGCGGAGACGGTCGGCATGCTCCAGCAGGGCGCGCGCCTCGTCGAGCAGCACCGTGCCCACCGGGGTGAGCGTGACGCCGGCCGGCGAGCGGACGAAGAGCGGGGCCCCGACCTCGGCCTCCAACTGCTTGATCGCCCGGCTCAGCGGCGGCTGGCTCATGTGCAGTCGGGTGGCGGCGCGGCCGAAGTGGAGTTCCTCGGCGACCGCCACGAAGTAGCGCAGGGTACGAAGCTCCACGCTGCGATGATACCCACGAGGTATCGCAGTCGCGGGACTGGTCTTGGACACCGGCAGGGCCTCGGCGGTGCACTCGTAGGCATGAGCGAAGAGCCCAGGACCAGTGAGCAGCAGGCATACCCCGCCGTGTCGGTGGTGGGTCCCGGTGACGGCGAGGTGATCGTTCTGGGCACCACACGCATGCGCGTTCTGGAGGACGGCAGCCACACCGGGCACCGCCTCGCGATCGCCGAGTCCGTCCTCGCGCCGCACACCCAGGGACCGCCCCAGCACCGCCACGGCCGGCACGACGAGGGCTTCTACGTCCTCTCCGGCACCGTCCGCTTCACCGTCGGGGACCAGGACCACGACGCCACGGCGGGCACGCTCGTGATGATTCCGCCCGGCACGCCTCACACGTTCGCCAACCCGACCGACCAACCCGCCGTCATGCTCAGTACCTTCACCCCCGACCTGTACGTGCAGTACTTCCGGGACCTCCAGGAGGTGCTCGCCGGCGGCCGCCCACTGACGCGAGAGGCCAACGTCGACGCGATGAGCCGCTACGCGACCGACCCCGCCTGAAGCCCGGGGGCGAACGGAGAACATGGACAGCGCCTACTGGATCGTGGCGGGACTGCTCGCCTCGTTCTACCTCTACGCCGGCACCCTCAAGGTGATCCGCGACCGCGATCAGCTCCGGCCCATGATGGCCTGGGTCTACCGCGTGCCCCTGCCCGTCGTCAGGACCCTCGGAACGCTCGAAGTACTCGGCGCGGCCGGCCTGGTCCTGCCGCCCCTGACCGGCATCGCGCCCTTCCTGGCAGGGGTCGCGGCCATCGGTTTCGTCCTCCTGCAGGCCGGTGCGATCGCCGTCCACCTGACGGGCGGGGACCGCCGGATCGCCCTCAACCTCGGGCTCACGGTCGCCGCGGCCGTGGCCGTCTGGCTGTCCACCGGGTTGTGACCGAGCCCCACCGCGGCCGCCCGGCCCAGCCCGGCCGAGCGCCGAGAGATCCATCTGTGCCGCACGCCGGTTCCGGCGTGCAGCACGTTGACCGGGCAAGGGCTTGAGCTGGTAATAACGTTCCGGAGGAATTCCCACCGGGAACGTGAGGGTACGGCCACTTTTCCGCTCGACTACGTCTCCTGGCGCCATGGCCAGAATTGCGGGTGGTGAGCGAACCTCGCGCAATCTCTCAGAGAGATCGAGGCAATCTCGAACGTGCGTTGGACAGCCGTCGCCGCACGGAGTGATTCTTTTCTTCGGAATAGCTGCTCACCACCGGGAACGAGGAGACACCTGCCGTGACCACACCGAACGAGTCCACGCACGGGTCGATCAACCAGGCACCACATCTCGACTACTACCCGCACTGGCTCGACAATCTTGCCGACGACGTCATTCTCCAGGGCAATTTCGCCAATGGCGAGGTGCTCGGCAAGGAAAAGGTGGCCAAGCTGCTGGGCTTCGCGCGGAGCATCTACGCTTTCCAGGACTTCCGCTTCTACGGCCCGCGTGGCGAACTCTTCCTGGAGGACTACCGCTCCACCATCCGCGGCAGCGAGAACTACCGCCCCGGCGGAATCGAAATCTACAACTTCGTCGTCGTGTACTTCAACGAGGCGGGCGAGACCAGTCAGCTCGTCATGAACCACCGGCCGCAATCGGCCGCCCTGCTGTTCTCGTCCCTGCTGGCGAAGCACTTCGGTGACGAGTTCGGGCCGGACCTGTTCTACCAGGGCGACGTCGGTCAGCGGCTGCTCGATCACGACCTGTCCCGCGGTCAGTGGCCGCCGGCGTCGGCCCGTTGACCGTGCCGAATGGTTGGACATGCCCCTCGGAGTCGGCCTCCGAGGGGCATGTGTCCCTTCCCGGGAAACGATCATTCGGCGATGGGGTAGCGCGGCGGCGGGGAGCCTTCGATGGTGACCCACTGGAGTTCCGTGAACTCCTGCATGCCGGCGCGCCCACCGGACTTTCCGTAGCCGCTGCCCTTGACCCCGCCGAAGGGCATCTGGGGTTCGTCGTCGAGGGTGGTGCCGTTGATGTGGCACATGCCGGCGTCGATGCGCTTGGCGAGGTCCAGCGCGAGGGGGATGTCGCGAGTGAAGATGGCCGCGGAGAGCCCGTAGTCGCTGTCGTTGGCCATGCGCACGGCCTCCTCCGGTCCGTCGGCGACGGCGACTCCGACGATCGGCCCGAAGGACTCCTCACGCCAGACCCGCATGGCCGGCGTGACATCGGCCAGCACGGTGGGCGCGTAGCACGCACCATCGGCTGTGCCGCCCGTCAGCAGCCGTGCGCCACCCGCCACGGCGTCGTGGACCATGTCGGACAGCCGCCTGATGCTGTCCGGTCCGACGAGGGGGCCGAGTACCGTGCGCGGATCGCGGCCGTCACCGTAGGTGAGGATGGCGGCGAGGGCGGTCAGGCGCCGCGTGAACTCGTCGGCGACGGTGCGGTCGACGATGATGCGTTCTGTGGTGATGCAGCCCTGGCCGGAGTTGGCGAACGAGCCGAAGGCGACGGCGCTGACGGCCTGGTCGAGGTCGGCGTCGGCGAGGACCAGAACGGGCGCCTTGCCACCGAGTTCGAGGATGACCCGCTTGAGGTGCGCGGCGGCCTTCTCCGCGATGATGCGGCCCACCCGGGAGGACCCGGTGAAGTGCACGCGCCGTACGGCCGGGTGAGCGATCAGGGCGTCCACCACGGTGGGGCCGTCCTGAGGGGCGTTGGTGACGAGGTTGTAGACCCCGTCCGAAGGCCCGGCCTCGGTGATGCATTCGGCGATCAGACCGTGGGTGCGCGGAGTCTGCTCCGACGCCTTCATCACCACGGTGTTGCCCGCGGCCAGCGCATGGGGCACCGAGTTGCCGACGAGCAGCGCCGGCGCGTTCCACGGGACGATGCAGGCCACCACACCGGCGGGCTTCCTGATCGCGATCGAGGTACGGCCCGGTGTGTCGGAGGGGATGATCTCGCCGGTGAGGGCCTCGTGGACGGAACCCGCCGCGTAGCGGAAGTTGTCGGCGAGAACCGTGGTGTTGAAGTGGCCCCAGCCGGCGGTGCCGCCCATCTCGGCGGTGATCGCCCGGGAGATCTCGTCCGATCGGGCCTCGATCGTTTCGGCCGCCGTCCACAGGACGCGGCGGCGCTCGCCCGGTGCCAGCGCCGCCCAGGCGGGAAAGGCCCGCTCGGCGGCGTCGACCGCGTGCACGACGTCCTCGGGAGCGGCCGCCGCGGCCTGGGAGGCGACGCGGCCGGTGAACGGGTCGCGTGCCGCGTAGGTACGCGCGTGGGAGGCGTGCTGCCAGATGCCGTCGATCAGCAGGTGCTGGAAGGTGTTCTCGGCGGTGAGCGTCATGGGTGGTTCTCCGTGCTCGGGGGCGTCGTGGCGTACGGGGACGGCGACGTCCGAAGGTGGGGTGGGGGCCGTGGTCTCCGGCCGGTGCGTGGCGCTGCGGGCAAAAGCCGTCAGGAGCGCAGCAGTTCGGCGGCCCGCTCCGCGATGGCGCAGACGGTGGCGTTGGTGTTGGCCGAGGGGATGAACGGGATGACCGAGGCGTCGGCGACCCGCAGACGCTCGACACCTCGCACGCGCAGCCGCTCGTCGACGACAGCCCGAGGATCGACACCCATCCGGCAGGTGCCCACCGGGTGGTTGTAGGTAGTGAGGGTGGTGAGCACGAACCGCCGCAGATCGGCGTCGTCCGTCACCCTCGGCCCCGGCTGCACCTCACGGTCACGCCATTCGCCGAGCGCGCGCGCCTCGCCGATCTCACGTGCCAGGCGCAGTCCCCGCACGACCGCTTCCATGTCCCGGTCGTCGCCGAAGTAGTTGGGGTTCACCAACGGCCGCACGCCCGGATCGGCGCTCGCCAGCCGGACGGTGCCCCGGCTCTGCGGCAGCATCGGGGCGACAGCGATCGTGTAGCCCCGCCCCGTTTCCGGCACGTCGGCATCCGGGATGTGGCCGGGCACGTCGATGAAGAGTATTTGCAGGTCGGGTCCGTCGAGCCCTGGCCGGCTGCGCACCAGGCCGAACGCCTCGCCGTGATTGTTCATCGCCGCCGGGACATGACGTGCCGCCCGGTACACGACGTCGGACATCGGGTGGTCGTGGAGGTTCTCCCCCACATCCGGCAGGTCCACGGCAACGCCGACGCCCGCCTGCCGCAGGTGCCTTGCCGGACCGACCCCGGAGAGCATCAGCAACTGCGGCGACCCGATGCTGCCGGCCGCGAGGACCACCTCGCCCGTACAGCCGGCCGAGACGGTTTCGCCCCCGGTGTTGTACTCCACTCCTGTGCACCGGCCGCCGCTGATCCGCAACCGGTGGACCAGTGCCTGGGTCACCACCGTCAGATTGCGCCGGCCCATCGCGGGGGCCAGATAGGCATCAGCCGCGCTCTGCCGTTTTCCGTCGACGATGTTCAGATCGGACCAGCCGAACCCCTCCTCCGCTCCCCCGCTGATGTCGACCGCGCGGAGATGGCCGGACTCCGCCGCCGCCTCCAGCATGGCCGTCACGACCGGGTTCGGAGGATCAGGGGGTCCCACCCTCAACGGCCCACTCGTGCCGCGCAGTTCCGGATTCCGTCCCACGGTGGTCTCGCTGCGCATGAAGTAGGGCAGCAGGTCCTCGAACCCCCATGTCGTGAGGCCCGCCTTCGCCCACGCGTCGTAGCTGCTGCGATGACCCCGGACGTAGTTCATCGCGTTGATGGCCGACCCACCGCCCAGCACCCGCCCGTTCCCGATGGGGATCCTGGTGCCGGTGGTCCGCTGCGGGACCGTCACATCCCCCCAGTTCGCGGACGTCTGCAGCAGCGTCGGCCACGCCGGAGGCGCGGCCTTGGCAGCCGGGGTCCGCGCCAGGCCCGCTTCCAGCAGCAGGACCCGCGAGTCGTCGTCCTCGGACAACCGCGCGGCGATCACACAGCCGGCCGTCCCGCCGCCGACAACGATGTAGTCGAACCCGTCGGTCGTGGTTGGCATGGTCTCTCCCACCGTCGAAATCGTCCCTCAGAGGTCTGGGCACTCACGTGCGCTCCTACCGGGGTAACGCGGAAGAGCGGGCGGCGGGATTTTCGTTCCGCTCAGCGAAACGGGACGGCGAGTACCCCTTGGCGGCGCGGAAGGGCGGCGAGCAGGGCTCGCGCAGGATCTTTCAGTGCTCCAGGCGGCGCAGGTCGGAGAGGATCAGGGCGATGGTCCGGTCCAGGGGGCGTTTGAACGGTTCCAGGTCCACGCCGCTGGGCTCGGCCAGGGTGAGGATCGCCGTGTCGCCGCAGGGAACGGTCATGGCCGTGGCGATGCAGTCGATCTCCGGGTGTGCCTCACCGTACTCGGCCGCCAGTTGTCCCCGCTCGAGGGCGCACCAGATGGCCGAGGCCGGATGCTCGGCGGCGCGTCGCTGCTCGGGGGCGGTCACGGCGCCACGTACTCGTGCTCCGTAGGTCCGGGAGAGCGCGTTGAGCGGTTGTCCCGGGGCCTGCACGTACAGGAAGAGCGTCGCCCCCGTGGCGCGGGTCAGGGCATGCATGCGCACGTGCGCCACACCCGCCAGATCGGCTCGGTAGGGGGCCTGCGACAGGTCGCCCAGCCCCGCGCCCAGGGCCCATGCGTGGTCGCGACGGGTCACGACACCCTCACGGGCCAGCTGCTCCAGGATCCGGTGTGCCGTCGTCTTGGGCAGGCCCACCGCCGCCGCGAGACTCGTGACGCCCATCGGACGCCGGGCCCGGGCGAGGACCCGGATGAGCGCGAAGGCACTGCGCACGACGCCGTCGTTCTGGCCCGCGCGTCCCGATGCCGGGACGCTCTCCGAGGCGAAGTCGTCCATCATCGTCCGCTCTTTCCCGCGCCGGGAGGGCGCCGGCCGCACATCTCACCCTTCATCGATCGTAGGACGGTGTCCCCCCTCGCGCGTTCCGCCGCGGGTGGCTCGCGGCACGAGGTGGACACTCAACGAAGTCACCGTGGAGCACTGGGTAGCACGGCCCCAGGTGCGTTCACCCTCGGCCACAGCGCTAACTTTTCCCTCGCCGCACATGAGCGACGTGGATGCCAAGGGGCGATGATGAGCGTGATGGGGGTCTGGGTCGTCGGCGTCGTGACGGACGATGCCCTGGCGGAGGCGCGTCGCCGGTTCCCCGACGCGGCACGGGCCCACGGCGCCTGGCCGGAACCGTTCGACGACCGGAGCACGTGGTGCGAGCGCCTCGGGCCCGTGGGGACGTTCGAGGTGACGGCCGGGCAGCCGTCGCGCGTCCATGAGATCGCGCGCTTCGCCGACGCGGTCGGCGAAGTCCGGAACAGCGCGACAGAGGTGGACGCGTTCCAGGACCATCTGCTGCAGACGGTCCCGCAGCAGGAGGGCGAGGACATGTTCTGCGCCGCCGTACCCAGGGGTGACGGCGCGGCGGCGCTCATGTGGGGGCTCGGCCTCGACGCGACACTCCGACTTCCCGGCTGCTGCGGGGAGTTCCTGCTCGATGCCGCCCACGTGCGGGCCGCGCTCCCAGCCGCCGAGCAGGCGCTCGCCGTTCCGCTGCCGCGTCGGGCGCACGTGGCCGCCCGGGTCCGGCTGTGGCTGGACGAGACGGCGGACGACCCGAGCCGCGACATCGACGAGCTCATCGACGGCCCGCTGCGGGTGCTGCGTTACGCGGCGCGCACGGGATCAGGCGCTGTCGGGCTCACGCTCTGGTACTGACGGCACCTCCTGGGGTCGCCGCGGCCCACTCGGGCGAGAAGACGTCCTCGACGGGCACGGCCTCCGGAGCCGTGGAGCCGTCGAGCCGTCGAGCCGTCGAGCCGTCGAGCGACATCGTCACGCGGGAGAACACCTTCCCGGCGATCACCCCTCGGCTTTCCTCGTGAGCTCGTCGACGTAGGCCGCCAGGTTGCGCAGCGTCTGCTCGCCGCCCTCGACCGCGTGGTACTTCGCCGCCGCCTCGTCGCGCAGTTCCTTCGTAGGGAACACCGTGCGCATCTCGATCCGGGTCCCCTCCCCCGCCGGCTCGAACGTCAGGACCGACTCGAAGGCGTCGGGGTCGTCGCGGGACTCGCCGTGCACCAGCGCGATCCGCTCCGGCGGGACGATCTCGGTCCAGGTGATCCACTCCTGGTAGTCGGTCCCGTCCGGCCCGTGCATGACGAAGGCCCAGACCCCGCCCGGGCGGAACTCGAAGGACCGCGTCGTGGTGGTGAAACCGTCCGGTCCCCACCACCGCGACAGGTGCCGCACTTCCGTGAACGCCTGGAACACCAGCTCCCTTGGGGCGCCGATCGCCCGGGAGATCACGATCTCGCGGTCCGCGGTCGCACGGCCGGGCTCGCGGTCACTGCTGGTCGTCGTCATCCGGTGGTTCCTCCTGCCGTTCCTGCTCCAGGTCCCGCACGAACGCGTCCAGCCGGTCGAAGGTCCCGTTCCAGAACTCCTCGAAGCCGCCCACCCACTCATGGACCGGCCGCAGCCCCCGGGCGTCCAGGCCGTACAGGCGCTGCTTGCCCGCCTCGCGGACGCGCACCAGGCCGACCTCGCGGAGCACCCGCAGGTGCTTGGACGCCTGCGGCTGGCTCATCCCGAGGTCCCGTGCCAGTGCGGTCACGGGTCGCTCGCCGGCCCGCAGCAGCATGAGGATCTCCCGCCGCTGCGGCTCGGCGATCGCGTTGAACGTGTCCGAGGTCGTCGCCGCTCGTGCCATGGCACCATCATATGCCCATATCGGCATGCGTCAATCCGGCATGAGCACTCCCGTCAGGGATGACGATGGCGCGCGGAACCGCCGAGCGGGTGGCGAAGCGTCACGAGCGTGCGGCAGAGCGTCACCCCTGTCAAGGCGCTATCCCACCTTTCGTTGGATTCAATTCACGGATGACGACGATCTTTTGACGGTTCGCCAAAAAGATTTTGATGACTCCGTCCAAAGCTCTGGACACCACTGGGGACCCCGATTAGCGTTCCAGCCGATCGACACGATGTTGCGTCGATGTAACGCCAGTGCGGCCTTGCAACCCACCCGCCCCGCACGCCGGGGCCGTATGCGACGCGTCCTCACCGCCGACGAGAAGCCGACCTCCACCCGCCCGCGAGCGGCGGCTGTTCCTCGTCACAGATGTCCCGCACTCCGCAGCACCCCGCCCTGGCGGGGGTTCCCGGCCGCGGCATGCCGCCGCGGCCGTAACCGCAGCAGAAAGGGAAGCCCCATGAAGATCCGTTCCTACCTTGTTGCAGCCTCGTTGGTGGCCTCGGGCGGGCTGGTCACGATTGCGGCGCCCGCGCAGGCGGCGCTCACGACCACCTGCGTGGGAGAAGGCGGGGCCGTCACCGTGAACGGCACCCTCGTGGTGCCGGCCGGCGCGTCGTGCACGCTGACCGGTACGAAGGTCAAGGGCGCGGTGACGATCGAGGCCGGCGCCGACCTCGTGGCGAAGGGCGTCACCTTCAGCAGCACCGTCGCCGTCGGGAACAACGCCTACCTGGACATCACCGACAGCAGCGTCAAGGGCGCGGTGACCGAGCAGGGCGCCTTCGGCGTGCACGTGCAGAACACCGCGGCGAGCGGCGGCATTTCGGCTGTCGACGGCTTCCTGTACAGCGTCGACTCCACGGTCAGGGGGGACGTCAGAGCCTCCTCGGGCGAGCTGTACATCTCGGGCACCACGGTCTCCGGCGCCGTCGCCGGCGACGCGAACCTCTACACCGACGTCTACGACACCACGGTCGGCAAGACGCTCACGGTGAGCGGCAACACGCTCGGCGGCGTCCTGTGCGCCAGCGAGGTCGAGGGCGACACGGTGTACCAGAACAACTCCGACAACCTGCAGCTCGGCGGCGACGGCCCGCTCAGCTCCTGCGCGGGGGCGACCTACCTCGGCGGCGACCTCGCGGTCACCGGCAACAACGCGAACGCGGTCCTGGACAACACCATCGTCCGCGGCAAGCTCACCGCCAGCGACAACAGCCCCGCACTCCAGGTGGGCCCGCTGGCCCGCGTACGCGGCGGCATCACCGCGACCACCACCGCCCCCGCGGCGTCGCTCGCCCGGGCCGCCAAGGCCGCCTCGCAGGACCGCGGCGCCGACCTCGCCGCGAAGGTGGCGGAGCGTACCGCGCAGGCGGAGGCCGCAGCGGCCGCAGCGGGCACCGGGCTGTGATCCCGGCCCGTCCACGGGCGACAACCGCTCCGCACCGTCAGCACCGCGCACCTCGCACCGCACTCTTCTTCGCCGCATCCACCAAGGAGTGACCGTGGGCCACCTGGACAAATCCTTCGACCGCAGAGACTTCCTGCGGGCCACCGCCGGTGCCACCGTGGCGGTCGCCGCCGCCTCCGTCGTCGGCGCCGCGACGGCATCGTCCGCCTCCGCCGCGCCCAGCATCCTGTCCATCCCGAAGGACCGCATCTCCCTGCAGCTCTACAGCGTCCGTGACAAGGTCACGTCGCTCGGCTTCCGGGTCGTCCTGGAGGAGATGGCACGCATCGGCTACAAGGAGATCGAGTTCGCGGGCTACACCCAGAACACCTCGATCCTCGGCCGGCAGATCACGCTCCAGGAGATCCGCAAGCTGCTCGACGACAACGGCCTGAAGGCGATCGGCAGCCACGTCGGCATCGGGGACTTCCGCTCCAACCTCCAGGGCCAGCTCGACGCGGCGCAGATCCTGGGCATGCCGCATGTCGGTACCGCCAACGCGCCGTCGAACTCCAACACGGTCTCCGGCTACCTCGCCGCCGCGGAGGAGTTCAACACCTGGGGCCAGGCGGCCGCCGCCCGCGGTCTGAAGCTGTACCAGCACAACCACGCCGGCGAGTTCGCCTTCGCCACCGACCAGCCGTCGGTCCGGCTGTACGACGTCTTCCTTCGCAACACCGACCCGCGCTACGTCTACTTGGAGATGGACGTGTACTGGGCGTACGTCGGGCAGCACCGCTGGCCGGGCTTCGACCCCGCGGCCTACGTGCGCAACCAGCCCTACCGCTACCCGCTGTTCCACATGAAGGACGGCGCCGCCAACTCGAGCGCGGACGGCTACTCCATCGTCGAGTTCGGCGCCGGCGTCCTGCCGTACCAGCAGTTCATCCGGGACATCGGTGCCCGCGGCAGCCACGTCGGCATCTGGGAGCAGGACACCGCGCCCAACACCCAGCCGAACCCGCCGGGTTCGTTCGGCGCCGCGCAGCGCAGCTTCACGGCGCTGAAGCAGCTGCTGGCCTGATCGCAGGCATCCCACCGGGCCTGGCCCGCCGTTGGCGTACCGCTGCCACGGCGCAACCGGCGGGCCGGCCCGGCTGCGCACCTCCTGACCGGAACAGACCAAGGAGACGCATCACTGTGTACCGTACCCTGAGAGGCCTCATGGCCGGGGTGCTCCTCGCATCGCTGCCCATGCTGAGCGGTCTCGCCTTAGCACCGGCCGCGCAGGCGCACCCGGACGACGCCCACGCGACCGCGGCCGCCGACCCCGCCGTGGACTGGTCGAACTACGAGAAGGTCACGCTCAGCAAGAACACCGGCGAGCCGATCGACCTCGCCGTGCTGCCCGATCTGCGCGTCCTGCACACCGCCCGCAACGGCGATCTGCGGATGACCGACCCCGGCACCGGGATCACCAAGGTGGTGAACCACCTCGACGTCTACCAGAACTCAGAGATGGGTCTGCAGACCGTCACCCTCGACCCGGACTTCGCCACCAACCACTGGGTCTACCTCTACTACTCGCCGCCGCTGAGCACTCCCACCGGTTCGGCCCCCGAGCGGCTGCCGGCCGGGCAGACCGACGCGTACTGGAAGCAGTGGGAGGGGTACGACACCCTCACCCGCTTCAAGTGGACGGGCGACCAGCTCGATCTGTCCACCGCCCAGGAGATCATCCGCGTCACCACCAACCGCGGTCAGTGCTGCCACGTCGCCGGCGACGTCGACTTCGACGCGCAGGGCAACCTCTTCCTGTCCACCGGCGGCAACACGCCCGCCTCCGGGCCGAACGTGAACGGCTACACGCCGATCAACGACGCGGCCACCTACAACCCCGGCCTCGACGAGCGCCGCGGCTCCGGCAACACCAACGACCTGCGCGGCAAGATCCTGCGCATCCACGTCCAGGACGACGGGAGCTACACCATCCCGTCGGGCAACCTGTTCCCGGTCGGTACGCCCAAGACCCGTCCCGAGATCTTCGTGATGGGCCTGCGCAATCCGTACCGGATGACGGTGGACAAGGCCACGGGCGCCGTGATGTGGGGCGACTACGGCCCCGACGCCGGCAACGCCGACCCCAACCGCGGGCCGATGGGCTACGTCGAGTGGGACACCACCACCACCGCCATGAACAGCGGCTGGCCGTTCTGCACCGGTGACAACACCCGTCCCTACCGGGACTTCGACTTCGCCACCCTCACTCCCGGCCCCGCCTTCGACTGCGCCGCGCCGGTCAACGACTCCCGCTGGAACACCGGCCTCACCGAGCTGCCCCCGGCGAGAGCGGCCACCTTGTGGTACGGCGACCGCGACACCGACCAGCCCTGGCCGGAACTGACCGCCTTCCGCGGTCCCGGCGGCCCCGGCGGCCAGGCCCCGATGGGCGGCCCGGTCTACCACTACGACGCGTCCAATCCGGCTCCGGGCAAGTTCCCCGCGTACTGGGACGGCAAGGCCTTCTTCGGCGAGTTCTCCCAGGACTACGTGGCCGCCCTGACCCTGGCCGGCCCGGACGGACCCGTCACCAAGCTGGAGAACGTCCTGCCCAACAGCGACCGTTCCGGCAACGGCATCCCGCCGTGGGACAACCCGATGGACCTGGAGTTCGGCCCCGACGGCGCGCTCTACGTCCTCGACTACGGTGACGGCTTCTTCCGGCAGAACCCGGACGCGGGCCTCTACCGGATCGACTACGCGGAGGGCAACAAGGCCCCCACCGCGGTGATCAGCGCCAGTCCCTCCTCGGGCCAGGCTCCGCTGACCGTCTCCTTCAGCGCCACGGGCTCCAGCGACCCGGAAGGTTCCGCCCTCACCTACCAGTGGGACCTCGACGGCAACGGCACGTTCGAGACCACCGGCCCGACGGCCAGTCGCACGTATCCCGACAACGGCCAGCTCCAGGCCCGCCTCAAGGTCACCGACCCCGAGGGCAAGACCGGCCTGACCAGCAAGCAGATCACCGTGGGCAACACCGCTCCGACGGTGGCGTTCACCTCCCCGCCCAACGGCGGCTTCTTCACCTGGGGCGACGTGGTGCCGTACGCCACCCGGATCGACGATCCGGAGGACGGCACCAACATCGACTGCACCAAGGCCGCCTGGACCCTCGGCCTCGGCCACAACCAGCACGGTCACCCGGTGAGCAGCGGGACCGGTTGCTCGGGGGCCATCACCACCCCGACCGACGCGGGTCACGGTGACACGGAGAACGTCTTCGGCGTCCTCGGTCTCACCTACACCGACCGCGGCGCCGGCAGTGTGCCCCCGGCCACCAGCGACGCCCAGGTCGTCCTCAACCCCGCGCTCATGCAGGGCGAGCACTACGACTCGGCCCAGGGCGTCACGATCACCGATGACACCACCGCCTCCGGACAGCGCAAGCTGACCGCCTTCGACGCCGGCGACTGGATCGGCTACGACCCGGTGTCCTTCGCCGGCATCACCGGGGTCCAGACCCGCGCCACCGGCGCCGGAACCCTGTCGCTGCGCTGGGGCACGCCGAGGTCCGACCCGTTCGCCACGATCACGGTCCCGGCCGGCGACGGCTGGCAGACGGTCAACACGGCGCTGGCTTCGGCTCCCACCGGCAGCGGTCAGCTCTACATCACGTCCTCGGGCGGTGTCGACGTGGACTCCTTCACCTTCCAGGGGTCCGGTGTCGCCGACAGGACCCCGCCGACGGTGACGGCCGCCCTCAACCCGGCACAGCCCAACGGCAGCAACGGCTGGTACACCGGCAACGTGTCGCTGACCGTCAGCGCCACCGACAACGGGGCCATCAAGAGCCGGGAGTACTCGCTCAACGGCGGAACGACCTGGCTGAGCGCGAACAGCGCGGTCACCCTCTCCACGGAGGGCATGAGTTCCATCCGGTACCGGGCGACGGACACGGCCAACAACATCTCCGCGGTGGGCACCATCGCCGTGCGGATCGACAAGACCGGACCCGCGGTGACGGTCACCGGGGTGACGGCCGACACCGCCTACGGGGACTCCCAGCGCCCGACGCCGGTGGTCACGGTCACGGACGCCGTCTCCGGAGGGCCGACCGCGACCGCGCTGCTGGACGGTACGGCGGTCACCCCGGGGCAGCCCCTGCTGCTGTGGCGGTTGCCGCTGGGCGGCCACGACCTGGTGGTCACGGGTCGTGACGCGGCGGGCAACACCACCACGCGCACCGTGCACTTCACCACCACCACCTCCTTCGACGAGCTGGACACCCTGATCACCCAGCTGCGCGCGGAGAACCGGCTGACCGAACAGGGCCGGCAGCGTCTGACGGTCCGGCTCGACCAGGCCCGGGCGCACGCCGACGCGGGGCGCACCAACCAGGCGGCCGCCGTCCTGGACCAGGTCGCCCAACTGGCCGCGGACACCAAGCTGGTGACCGACGCGACCGCGCGGACCGCGCTGGCCCGCGACGCCCTCGCCGTGAAGGGAGGCCTCGCCGGCTGATGTGAGGGGTGCTGCCCGTCCGTCCCACGGCGGCGGGCAGCACCCCGCCGGTGGCTCCAGGGCTCATCAGCGGCCGCCCCGGAAGGGCGGCCGCCCGCCCTGGAGTTCATCCACATGTCCCGGCGCTCCCGACCTCGGAATCGCGTCGGGTAACTTTGCGACCCACTGATGCTTTCTTCGTTTCGAATTTAACTTTCGACGATTCGCGGGAAAGCCATTGACGCTCGTGAATCAACGCCCCTAACGTTTTGTCACACATTCGGCCGATACCCAGGAAGTGAGCCCGTGAGCATCCAGTACCGCGTGCTGAGCCTGTTGCGCGACCTCGGGCCGCTGTCGCGCGCACAGCTGTCCGACGAGCTGGAAGTGGCGAGGCCGAGGCTGCTGGCTGAACTCGATCGCCTGATCGCCGACGGAAAGGTGCTCGAGGCGGGGCGGGCCACTTCTCGCGGCGGCCGCCCTTCCACTCTCGTCCAACTCGATCCCGACATACGGTTCGCGGCGGTGGACCTCGGGGCCAGCTCGATCGACATCGAGATCACCGACGGAGGGCTGAAGCCGATTGCCTCCTATGCCGAGGCAGCCGATATCCGCAAAGGTCCCCGTGCCGTCCTGGACAGGGTCAACGAACTCCTGAACAAAATGGCGGACCAGGCCGGGTGCGCGCGGTTCAACTCCATAGGCATCGGGCTGCCGGGGCCGGTCAGCTTCAAGGAGGGGATCTCGGTCTCCCCGCCGATCATGCCGGGCTGGGACCGCTTCCCCGTCCGGGACACCCTCACCCGCGCCCACGGCTGCCCGGTCGTGGTGGACAACGACGTGAACGTGATGGCCCTCGGCGAACGGTACGCGGGGGTCGCCAAGGCCGTCGACAACCTGCTGTTCGTCAAGATCGGCAGCGGCATAGGCTGCGGGGTCCAGGTCCACGGCCAGATCTACCGCGGCTCGGAAGGGTCCGCGGGCGACATCGGCCACATTCAGGTCGAGACCGAGGGACCGGCCTGCTCGTGCGGCAAGACCGGCTGCCTGGAGGCCTTCTTCGGCGGCGTGGCCCTGGCCCGGGACGCCACCGCCGCCGCCCGTTCGGGGCGGTCGCCGGCGCTGGCCGAACGCCTCGCCGCGGAGGGTGCCCTCACCGCGGTGGACGTGGCCGAGTGCGCGGCCGGCGGGGACGTCACGTGCGTCAACCTGATCCGGGACGGCGGCCACCGGGTGGGGCAGGTCCTCGCCACGCTGGTCAGCTTCATCAACCCGTCGATGATCGTGATCGGCGGCGGCGTCTCCGGGCTCGGCCACCTGCTGCTCGCCGAGATCCGCAGCGTCGTCTACAAGGGCTCGCTCCCGCTCGCCACCGGGAACCTGCAGATCGTGCTGTCGGAACTCGGCCCGCGCGCCGGAGTGGCCGGCGCGGCGCTGCTGGCCAGCGAACTCGACTTCGAGAGCCATCTCTGACGACCACGGCCCCCACCGGGACGAACGCGCTCAGGGGCGACTGCCGTCGGCGGCAGCGGGCTTGCGGGCGAAGAAGCTGCCGATCCGCCAGGTGAGTTCCTCGTCGGGCTCCTGCATCAACTGCGCGGTGAGGGTCAATCCGGCCTGCCGCATGAGCTCCACGAGCTGGTCCGCGGGCCGGCGGTAGGACGCGTAGGACACGGGGTGTCCGCCGTAGGCCTGTGTCGGACGGCGGTGCTCGCCCGCGCCCACATGACCGACGACGAGCAGGTGCCCGCCCGGCGCCAGGCTGCGGTGGAACTCGGAGAACACGACCGGCAGCAGTTCCAGCGGCGTGTGGTGGGTGGAGTAGTAGGCCAGGATGCCGTCGAGTGTGCCGTCCTCGATGTCGAGCGCGGTCATGGAACCCACGGAGAAGCGCAGGTCCGGGTGGGCCTTTCGAGCCAGCTCGATCATCTTCGGCGACACGTCGATGCCGACGGGGGTCAATCCGAGTCCGGCCAGGTGCGCCGTGACCTTTCCCGGTCCGCAGCCCACGTCCGCCACCAGCCCCCGGCCGGATGCCCGCACCAGTTCGGCGAACGCCGTCAACGCCGAGCGCGACATCGGGTCCAGCTCGGAGGGGGCACTGACGAGGAGGGCGTAGTCCTCGGCCACGGTGTCGTACGACTCCCGGACCGCGGCGAGGTAGGCATGCTCAGTCACACACCGAATCTAGACGGGCCCACTGACACCACCTCTCCGCGCGCCGGCACCCCCGTGCGCGTGACGGCGCCGTCGTGGGCGTGGGCGGCCGCGCAGCCGTACCCCGGACGATGGTCCAACGGTCCTCACACGCGGACACATTGACTACCCGTTGAGCCAGAACCCCGGGAGCAGGGCCCGGACTGCTTCGAGTGCTTCCTCGGTCCGAGCCCTCACGGGCACGCAGCCCACTTCGTCCCGCAGCAGCACGTCCGCGCCGAGGAACCAGCGGGTGCCCTCGAAACCTTCTGCTGGATAGGCCGGAAACGGCAGCTCTACGTAGCTGCGTTTGATGACCTGCGTATATCCGGGGTCGGGCTCGTACAGGAAGTCGCTCAGGTGCTCCGGTGCGTGCAGACACTCCGCCAGCACCATCTCAACGGCCATCCAGGACAGGTGCTCCATCCACGGCTCCCACCGCTGGGCCTGCCGGTCTGCCAGGTCCGACAGCACATGGACCCCCGGATCGGCCTGGTCGAGATCCTTGAGCAGCACCCCCCAGGAGCCGGCTCCCTGGTTCTCCTCCCGGAAGACCAGCGCTTCGGCGCGGGCGTCGATGTACAGCCGGTCCGGGTGCAGCAGCTGATCGTGGTTGCTCGTCAGGTCCCTGCGCCGCCCGAGCAGCCGGTACATCTCGCCGAGGGCGGTCGGCAGGCTCACGCCCAGCCGTTCCTCCGCCGCTGCCAGGTCCTCCGCGGTGAACCCGTCGCCGTCGGTGAGCGGCTCCACCCATGCGAGCGCGAAGTCGCGGATGAACCGCCACGAGGCTTCACGGTCCGCTCGTGCATGCTCCAAGCCTTCGCGAAGATCGAACATCTGCGTCATGGCGCAGACCCTAGCCGCTGCCCACGACACTCCATCGGAGAGCTTTCCCTGTGGCGGCCCGGCCGGCGGTCCAAACGGCCGACATGGTTCAACCCCAGGGGCCGTGAAGCCAGACCCGTAGCGGACCGACGGCCTCGAAGCCATGGCGGACGGCGATGTCCAGGTCCGCGCCGTGCTCGTAGCCGACCACGGGCAGGGCCGGGAACAGCCGGTGCACTGCGTCCAGCACCACCGGCCAGGCCCGGTCAGGGCCGCCGCCGTCCACCGCGAAGACGTTGGAGATGCCGACCACATGGTCGTTGCGGCTCGCCACCGCTCCAGCGGTCACCCGGCCGTCGGCCGAGTGTCCGGCGAGCACGGACGTGGCCGGGTCGTCGAGCAGTTCTGGCCGGAAGAGGTCCGCGTTGCCGCCCCCGTCGTCCCAGGCAAGGGCCCAGGCCCGCAGCGTGTCCGGGCTGCTGACCACCTCCCAGGCGAGATCCGGGGAGGTGTGCGGCGCGCCCGCCGGGCGGTGGATCCACTGCGCCTCGAACAGCACCTTGAAGCCGGCCCCCGTCAGATCGAGGTCGGCGAAACTGTCCTTGACGGAGGCGCCAGGGGCGGCGGTGTCGATCCGGTCCACCAGCGCGGCATCGGTCCCCGGCGCCAGTGTCACCGCGTCGGGGTAGTACAGGGGCGGCCGGGACGGGACGGCCCAGGCCTGCGACCCGAACTCGCCCGCCAGACCGTGCGATCGGCACACCGCCGCGCACCATTCGGCGTTGTTGCGGGCCGCGGCCCGGATCACGAACTGCTTCGTCGCCGTCACGGGCGCATCATGGCCCGTCCCGTCCCGGTCTGTCGAAGGGTTTCCGTCAGCCACAGGACGGACGCCCCACGTATCCGTCAGGAGGACGCGGCCGGATGCGGGTTGCCGAGGTAGGGGAAGCGGTCGAGGGTGTCCGTGTGCGGGGTCAGGCCGGTGGGGGGCGCCTCGTTCTTGGTGAGGAATGCGACGCGGATATCGATGACGTCCTCGGTGAAGGTCCGGCCGTTGGGGTACGCGGCGGGTTTGGCGGGGTCGAAGGTGAGCACGTCCGGCAGGATGCCGTGTTCGTCGAGCGCGGCGACCGCTTCTTCGGACGTGTAACCGCCGGTGTGGCCGAGGAGGTGGACGAACTGGTCCGTCCACCGGGCACGGTCGTCGACCGGCTCGCTCGCGTTGTACTCCTCCTTGGTGTCGTCGGTGTTGAAGAAGCTGCTCACCGACGGGTGTCCGGCCCGGTCCGCGTGGACGAGTTCACCGTCGCGCCGCACGCTGCACCGGCCCCAGATGTGGAGTACGGGCTTGGGAGCAAGCTCCGCGGTCGGGAGTTCGACGGCCATGGAGAAGATATTGGCCGTGGTGTTGGAGTCGACGCCGGTCCACGGGGACTTCCCGCCCAGATGCGGTGCCGTGAAATTCTTCTTGCCGCTGGTGTCGAACAGATTCTTGATGCCGTCGAAGTCGAAGAAGAAGGGATCACTGCGGCTGCCCGCGGCCACCTTGTAGTCACCGCTGGTCACCACGTTGGCCTCCTGGCGGAAGGAGACCGCGGCGTCCGAGACGATCTCGGTGCCGACCGCCTCCGGCTTGCGGGACTCGGCGCCGGTCGCCATGAACACGCTGTAGGTCTGCGAGCCGTCCGCTCCCGGCGGGCTGAAGACCCAGCTGAAGGCGATGTCGGTCAGGTAGTCGCCGTCGTTGTCGATGTTCAGCCGGTAGACGGCGTCGGGGTGGAGGGCGTCCGCGTTGGGATTGGCGTCGAGGATCAGTACGGTCCTGCTGGGATCGCCGGGGGCCGCGAAGGCGAAGAGGTCGCACAGATCGAGACGCTGGTCGCCGAGCGGCGGTCCAAGGCTGAGGCCGGTGAAGTGGTTGGACATGTGGGTCCTTCCTCTGCTCGCACGGTGAAGGACCGCCGGGGCGCCTCGGCCGTCACGCAGATCCTGCGGTGCCCGGGCGGTGCGAAGTCACGCTAGCCCGCCGCACGAGTCCGACCGGTTATCGGACAAGCGGCAGTGGCGAACACCCCTCGAATGGGCCACGCACGGGGGCCGGGTCCATGCCCCGCGATTCCCCGTTCGGCCCCTTACGGCTTCTCCAGCGAGACCTCGGACGCGGACGGCACCCGACGCCGCCGGAGCGACCTGAATGTGCGCTTGACGATCTTGATCAGGCGCTCCAGCACCGCCTCGCCGACCAGGTCCATGATCAGCGACGCGATGCCGCGAACGATGGGGCGCATGATCGCGCCGAGTATGTCGTCCATCCGCTCCTCCGAGGTCCGCAGCGGACGACAATACCGCCACGGCGCGGCCGGCCCCCCGGCGTACGGGCTCACCGGGAAGAGCGCTGGGCGGCGAGCGGTCCCAGGGAAGCGAGCAGCGCGAGACGCTCCGCCGTGGGCGTGCCCGCCGCCGGCGAGAACAGGGCGAGGATCTGGGTGCGCTCCTCGTCGAGGAGCATCTGGCAGTCGAATTCCAGCAGGCCCACCTCGGGGTGCTGGATCCGTTTGCGCCTGTCGCGCATCACCCCCACCGCGTGCAGACGCCACAGCGCCGCGAACTCCGTACTCGCCTCCAGCAGCCGTTCGACAAGGTCCCTCGCCTGCGCGTCGTCGCGGCGGAAGACCGCGGCGCGCAGGTCGGCGACGAGTGCCCGGGACTCCGTCGCGTGATCCCGGACCGGATATCCGGCCCGGACGCGGGGATCGGTGAACCAGCGGTACACCACCGTGCCCGCGGCACCGCGCAGCCGGGTGAGATCGCCGAAGACGGCCCGTGCCAGGTCGTTCTGCACGAGAGTGACACCGAGGTCGGTCATCACCTGGGCCGGGACGTCGGAAAGGCGGTCCAGCACGGCAAGGAGGCTCGGCGCGACATGTTCGTCCGACCGCATGCGGTCCGGCGGACGGTGCCCGGCCAGCCGGAAGAGATGGTCACGCTCGTCCAGCGTCAGACGCAGTGCCCTGGTGATCGCCCGCAGCACACCCGGCGACGGCTGCGGCGCGCGGTCCTGCTCCAGCCGGGTGTAGTAGTCCGTGGAGATGTCGGCCAGCCGCGCGACCTCCTCACGCCGCAGCCCGGGGGTGCGTCGGCGCCCCGTGCCGGGAAGGCCGACGTCCCCGGGGTCGAGCGCCTCCCTGCGCACCCGCAGGAAATCGGCCAACTCCTTGGTGTCCACCCTTCGAGTCTGCGTCACGGCCGGACCGGCAGCCAGAGACTGCCGATCCCTGGTTAAGGCGACTCTGCCTGCCGGCTCCGATCGGCGGAACGCTGGTCCCCGGACCGGGAACCGCCCGGTCGAACGACGACGGAGAAGACCCCCATGAGCAAGGCAATGACTCCCCGGACCTGGTTCCTCACCGGAGCGTCCCGCGGGCTGGGCGCCCACTGGGCCGAGGCGGTCCTCGCCCGCGGTGACCGGCTCGCGGCGACCGCCCGCGACATCGCGGCGCTGGCGCCGCTGTCCGAGCGCTACGGCGACCACTTCCTGCCCCTGCGACTCGACGTCTCCGACACCGCGGCCGTCCGCGACGCCGTACGGAGCACCGAGGCGACGTTCGGTGGGATCGACGTGCTGGTCAACAACGCGGGTCACATGCTGGTCGGCGCCGTCGAGGAGGTCGAGGAGGAACAGGCACGGGCCCAGATGGACGTGAACTACTTCGGAGCGCTGGCCGCCACCCGGGCCGTGCTGCCCGGGATGCGCGAGCGCCGTGCGGGCCGGATCCTGCAGGTCTCCTCACTCGGGGGCCTGGTCGCCTATCCGGCGCTCGGCATCTACCAGGCCACCAAGTGGGCCCTGGAGGCGATGAGCGAATCACTCGCCGCCGAAGTGGCGGCCCACGGCATCCACGTCACCTTGATCGAGCCGATCATGTTCCCCACCGACCTGGCGGCCGCGTCCCCGCAGGTCGCGCAGGACCCGGCGTACGCCCACGCCCGGCAGGCGCTGTACGCGGGGGCGGAAGCCGCCGGATTCACGCCCGGCGACCCCGCGGCGACATCCGAGGCACTCCTCGCGATCGTGGATGCGCCCGAGCCGCCCCTGCGGGTCCTGTTCGGGACGGGTGGTCTGGAGGCCCTGCGCACCGAGTACGCCGGCCGGCTCGCCGGGCTGGAGCAGTGGGACCACCTCTCGCGCCTCGCGCAGGGCAAGCCCAGCGGCTCGTGAAAAGGCCCGCCCCATCGGGGCGGCGTTCTTTTCACCCCCCTACGAAAGGCATTGGCATGTCACTCATCACCACACCGTTCGGACCGCGGGCCACCGCCATGGAGGTGATCGCGGGCGTCGACCTCACGGGACGGCGTGCGATCGTCACCGGCGGTGCTTCCGGGCTCGGCGCGGAGACGGTCCGGGCGCTGGCCGCGGCGGGCGCCCGGGTCACGATCGCGACGCGTGACCCGGGCACGGCGAAGGAGATCACTGGTTCGTTCCCCCAGGTCGACGCGGTGCCGATGGATCTCGCCGACCTGGCGTCGGTGCGGGCGTTCTGCCGGGCCTGGGAGGGCCCGTTGGACATGCTCGTCGCCAACGCCGGGATCATGATGCTGCCCACCCTTCAGCGCAACGCCCAGGGCTGGGAGATGCAGCTGGCCACCAACTACCTCGGTCATTTCGCGCTGGCCGTGGGATTGCGGCCCGCGCTGGCGGCGGCAGGCCGGTCCCGGGTCGTCGTCGTCAGCTCCGGCGCCCAGCTCCGTGCCGGTGTCGACTTCGCGGACCCCCAGTTCGAGCGCCGGCCCTACGATCCGTTCACCGCGTACGCGCAGTCCAAGGCCGCCGATGTGCTTCTGGCGGTGGGCATGTCCCGTCACTGGGGCGATGCGGGCATCGCGGCGACCTCCTGCGCGCCCGGCGCCATCCCGTACACGAACCTCGGGCGGCACATTCCGCCCGAAGTCCTCAAAGCCATCGGTGTGATGGACGCGGACGGCAACCTGATCATCCCCGACTACGCCAAGACCCCCGAGCAGGGAGCCGCGACCACCGTGCTGCTGGCCGCGTCCCCGCTCTTGGAAGGCGTGACGGGCGGCTACTTCGAGGACAACCAGGAGCAGCCGGTCGTCCAGGGCGGCCCCGAGCCCGCCACGGGCGTCGCCGAATGGTCAGCCGACCCCGAGGCCGCGGACCGCCTCTGGGATCTCGCGCTCCCCGTGGTGGAGGGCGCCCTGCGCTGAGGTATCGCGGTACCGGCCCGGCGGGCAGGTGCGCTCAGCGCGGCGGAGGCTGCTCGATCGCACCGCCCCGACGGGGTGCCGGGATGTAGCCCTTCGCCGCTGGTGGCAGAGCGTCGAGGCACGCCTGGGAGCAGGCATTGCCCACAGGACGGTGTCGCCGCGCGGGGGGAACTCGCCCGGCCCTGGCTGAAGCAAGGACAACGGTCCTGCGGCACCCCGGGCCGGCAGTCCGCCGCCTCCGGGAAACACTGGGGAAGGACCTGCGCAGGGTATTCGGAGGGGCTTCGGTGTCGGCGAGCCGTAGGGTTGGCGCGCCAAGGCAGCCTGGCCACAAGGGAGAAGTGTGCGGTCTGAGCAACATGTGGGGTGGAAGCGGGACTTCCCGGTCCGGTATCTCCTGGTGCAGGGAGACATCGGCGACGAGGAGGAGGGCGTGTTGTGGGGGCGGTGCGCGGAGGCCGAGGGTCTGTTCGTGGACCCGCCTCCGCCGTCGCGAGAGGTTCTGACGCTTCGCGGCTGCCCGCGTGAGAGCCTGCTGGCCCAGGCCGTTACGGACAGCGCTCAGCCTGCGCGGCTGCTGGGGAACGGGACGCTCTCGATCGAGCCGACGGACCCCGCGGGCGGCGGGCCGTTCCGGATCTGGGACCTGGAGGACGCGGCCGTCCTGGCCCACTGGCCCACGCCCGGCGATCCCAAGTGTGTGGACATCGTCGTAGGCACCGGCGTCAGGGAGGACGACTTCTCGGGCAGCAAGCAGCTGCCTGCGAGCCCTCGGTTCGAGCTGTGGCTCCCGTCGCTGTTGGAAAACGGTCCTTCGGGCAACTGCCGCTCCATTTCCGGCCTGCTCACCCCGCGCCCCCGGCGGCCGGGCGAGCCCGTGCACCTGATCGGCTGCGAACCGGCCGAACCGCTGCTGGCTCTGCTGCGCCGTCCCCTTCCGCAGACGGGTGATCCGATCGCGCTCCGGCGCCTCGACCGCCATGGCCGAACGATGGCCTGGCACCGCCTCGACCTGGACATCGTCGAGGCTCGGCCGTCCGTCCTCGGCGGAATCCTGATCGACATCACCCTCTCCGACCCCGGGGACGACCGCCCCACCCCGGCCGCCCGCCCCGTCTGGGAGATCTGGTCCGACGGCGTTCCCGACCTGCGCAACCAGTGGGCCCAGTTCGACGCCAAGGGCCAGTCCGAGTGGCTGGACCTCACCCGCATCGGCTCATACGGGCCGGGCGGCCTCTCCGGCGGGACGTACGACCTGGACGGACGGCACGTCACCGGCAGGACCAGCATGCTGCTGGCGCTCGGCGAGGCACTGCTCGGCCCCGGTGCGAACTATGGGACTTGCCTTGACTCGGTGACGGACTGCCTGGCCGGCGGCCCCTCGGTCGTCCCCCCGTTCACCCTCGTCTGGCACCACGCCGACATCGCCCGCCGCGCCCTCGCCGGACACATCATGTACCACCTCGGCGGCCTGTCCTACTTCGAGGTGACCGTGAACCTCCTCCGCGAGTACGGCGTCACGGTCGTACTCCAGTAAGGGAAACGCCGGGTCGTCACGCCCCCGCCCGCACTCCCTGACACCGCTTCCGCGACACGCAGGCCGCGGAGAACCGCCCAGGCGGATGTCCGGTCGTCACACTGGGTGCGGAGATCTCCGTCCTGTCACGGGCCGTGTGCGTCGCGGCCGACGGCGACTCCCGGGCGGCCGCCACAGACGACCGCACGTCTGACGAGCCCCGCCCCCCGCTGCCCCCGGGGTCACCGAGGCCGGGCAGCACCCCGAGCAGTGGACCGGTCCAGGACAGGAGTCACCATGCCCACCGATCTCATTCACGCCGACGCGAGCGAACTGGCCGAGCTGATCCGGACCGGGAAGGTGTCCTCCGTCGAGGTGGTTCAGGCGCACCTCGACCGCGTCGAGGCCACCAACCCGAGGATCAACGCCGTCGTCACGCTCGCCGACGGTGCGCTGGAGGCCGCGCGGGCGGCGGACGGGAAACTCGCGGCGGGCGGGGACGTGGGGCCGCTGCACGGCGTGCCCTTCACGGTCAAGGACGCCTACGACACCGCGGGTGTGCTCACCCAGCGCGGTTCGCCGATCTTCGCCGGGCGCATCCCGGACACGGACGCCACCGCCGTGGCGCGCTTGAAGAAGGCCGGCGGGATCCTTCTGGCGAAGACCAACCTTCCGGAGTTCTCGTACTGGGTCGAGTCCGACAACCTCCTCACCGGCAGGACGAACAACCCCTGGGACCTCAACCGCTCGGCCGGCGGTTCGAGCGGCGGGGAGTCCGCCGCCATCGCGGCCGGCATGTCGCCGCTCGGTCTTGGCAGCGACCTGTCCATCTCGGTGCGCGGTCCGGCCGCCGACACCGGCATCACGTCCCTCAAGCCGACGCACGGGCGCATCCCGATGACGGGGTTCTGGCCGCGGGCCCCGCGCCGTGACTGGCACGCCGGACCCATGGCCCGCACCGTCCGGGACGTCGCGCTGGCGTATTCGCTGCTGGCCGGTCCGGACGGCGCCGACGGTTTCTCCGTGGTCCCGCCCGGGTTCGACTCCGGGCTGGGCGCGTCGCCGGACCGGCCCGTACGGCTCGGCTGGCTGGTCGACTCGGGGCTCGGCCCGGTCGACGCCGAGGTCGCGGCGACCGTGCGGAAGGCCGCCGACGCCCTGCAGGGTGCGGGGGTCCGGGTCGAGGCGGTCAGCGTCCCGGCCCTGGAACGGGACAACCCCCTGGACCTCTTCGCACGGCAGCACGTCATGGAGATGAAGCCTGCCGTCCGCGAGGTCACCGCAGGTCACGAGGACCAGATGTTCACCTACTCCAAGACGCTGCTCGGCACACCCGACACGTCCGTGGCGGACTACGTCCGGGCCGAGCAGGGTGTCGAGCGGCTCAGGGACGGCTTCGCGGAGTACTTCCAGCGGCATGACGCGCTGCTGCTGCCGGTGACGACGATCCCCGCCCACGACCACGGGCTCGGGGACTTCGTCCTCGACGGCCGGACGGTGGGCCCGTTCCACGTCAGCTCGACGACCGTCCCGTTCAGCCTGACGGGGCTCCCGGCCTTGTCCATGCGGTTCGGCACGACCCGCGACGGCATGCCCATCGGCGTCCAACTGGTCGCCGCCTGGCACGCGGAGTCGACGATCCTGCACCTCGCCTCGCTGCTGGAGACACTGAGCGAGGTGCGCGACCAGCACCCTGCCCTCTGACGCGCCCACGACGACGCGGGCCCGGCCACCTCCGTCACCCGGCCGGCGGCGCCGGACGTAGGCTTGCGTTGAGCAAGCCTGGAGGTACGACATGCCAGGGCCCCGCCGCGGAACCGCCGACGGACCGTGTCCGATCGGACGGGCCGCCGACATCCTCGGCGACCGGTGGACCTTGCTGATCATGCGCAACGCCACCGTCGGGATGACGCGCTTCGACGAGTTCAAGGCCGGACTGGACATCGCGGACAACGTCCTCTCCGGCCGTCTGCGGCAGCTCGTCGAGGCGGGGCTGCTCGCACGGGTCGCGTACCGGCCGGAGGGCGGCGGGCGAACCCGTGACGAGTACCGGCTGACCAGCGCAGGTGAGGACCTGCTTCCCGTCCTGCACGCCCTGATGGTGTGGGGCAACACGCACAGCGCGTCCGCGTCACCGACGCAGCCGATGCGCCTGGTGCACACGACCTGCGGGGAGTCGTTCGAACCCGGCCGCCGATGCCCGCGTTGCCGCAGGCGGGTACCGCGCTCCGAGGCCGCCTGGGTGAGGCCCTGGCAGAGCGACCTCGCCCAGATGCTGGGCACCGCCACAACCGCCCATGTCTGATATGCACGCTTCCGCGACAAATGTTCGTTTCGCGTCCTAGACTGGCTCTTGTAAGGCAAGCCAGAAGGGAGCAGGTCATGGCCCACCACACCACGACGACGCACCCCGCGATCCACGCACTCCCCCGTTCCGTCACACGACTGGAGATCCCGGTCGGAGCGGACTACGAGCAGTTCCGCGCCCGCTTCGAGCAGGCCGTCCCCCCGCTGGACTACCAGCGCACCTTCGAGCTGGTCACCGAGCACGCTCCGTGGAGCGCCGTACTCGCGCTCGCGGACGAGAACGCCCCACTGGGCTTCATGATCTATTGGAAGTTCGACGCCCAGCCGCTGTTCGGCATGGCCGACGATCAGGCCCGGTGCACCGAGTACCTGATGGGCAATCACACCATCGCCGAGCGCATGTACCGGCACGACGCCGGGGCCCTGATGTACGCCCCGCTGCGCGTCACGATCCACGAAGCCCCGTACGGCGAGGCGGTGTTCGCGATCGACCGCCCGAGCGACACGGTCTCCGTGCTCGGCCGGCCGGAGATCACGGACGTCGGACGCGAGCTCGACCGCAAGGTCGGCGCGCTTCTCGCACACCTCGGCGTCCCCGTGCCCGACGAACTGACCTGACCTGGGCGTTACTTCAGCACGAGCCGGTGACCTCAGCGGACCTGCGTGAACGTCCTGGTCGCCGCGGCGGCGTCCCAGGAGGCGGCGGCCCGACTCGTCCGGTCCGACGGCCTCCGGGACCGGCCGCGGCACGCCTTCACCGCCACCGCGTGCCGGCCTCGGGACAAGCGACCCGGGTGGCCGGGTCAGTTGAGCGACGTGAGCAGCGTGTCGAGTGCCTTGACCTCGGTGGCCTTGTCCGGGTGGGGATCACGCAGCGCGGTCAGGACCTGGTCGATCTCACTGTCGAGGAAGCCCCAGGCCTGCTCGTTCTTGGGCTCCAGGGTGGCCTGGTCGTCGTCCCACGCGGTCTCGAGGTCGCTCACCCGGGTGGTCGCGGCCGCCTGGTCACCCGAGTTGAGCTTCGCCAACGTGTCCGACGCGACGGTACGGAACTTCGCGATCTCGGCCGGAGGGAAGGACGACGTCGCCTGCGCCGGGGTGAGATGGACGGTCGTGGGAGCCGGGGCGTCGCCCTCGCCGGCCACGGCGGCGTGGGGCTGCTGGTGTGCCCAGACGAGCAGCGCCCCGGCCGCGACCGCCACGACGGCGTAGTAGCCGAGCATCATCCGCTCACGCACCGGGTCCGCCGCGCGCGGCGTCGGGTCGGTTTTCTCGATGACGTCGCTGCGGCTGAACGTGAGGTACAGCACCGTGGCGAGGATCGCGGCCAGGAAGATCACGCTGGTCGCCGCGGTCCCCAGGCCCAGTCCGCCATCGCCGCTGGGTGAGCCGAGCCAGTCACCGAGGTTGGCGCCGAGCGGGCGGGTGAGGATGTACGCCAGCCAGAAGGAGAGCACCGCGTTGGCGCCGAGGCGCCACGCGAGGACGATCGCGACGATCAGCCCGAGCGGGAGCAGCACGGAGACGTCCGGGGTCCAGCCGGTCAGTTCCAGGGTCCAGTCACCGGTCGCGGTGCCCAGCGCGAAGGTCACCAGGACCGCGAGCCAGTAGAACAGTTCCCGGGGCCGGGTGGTGATGGTGTGCACCGACAGGGTCCGCTCGCGGGCGAACCAGATCCCGAAGACGAGAGCGAGAACGCAGGCGAACACACTGCTGCTCAGCGCGAGGGGGACACCCTGGCTGTCGGTGAGGATGTCGGTGTAGAGCGTGCCCGTCACGCTCACCACCACCACGGTGAGCCAGTACACGAACGGGATGTAGCGTGTGGCGCCGAGCTGCCAGCACAGGACGCCGGCCAGAACGGCGGTGAAGATCAGCGCGGTGTTGATCAGCCCGACACCGAGGTTCATGTTGATCCAGTCGGCGAAGCTCTCGCCGACCGTGGTGCACAGGATCTTGATCACCCAGAACCAGACGGTGACCTCGGGAACCTTGTTCAGCAGTTCCCGGGCGGGCGTCCGATGTTCCGGCGTCGTCGTGGTCGTCATGGAACCCCTCACGTACAACGGGTAACGGTACGAAGAGGGCATCCCTCTCGTCCGCGGAACGCTAGACCATCTACACCCGTGTAGACAAGCGCGGTCTTGATCCCTAGGGTGCTCACGTGATTTCGACAGCGCGTCATGCTCATTCAGGCGGCACTGCCGCAAGCGTCTCCTCAAGCGCGGTTCGCGTTCCCGCGATCGTCACGGCCTTCTGGGTGGGAAAGGGGTTGTCGACGGCGCTGGGCGAGGGCGCCTCGGACTATCTCGTCCAGGCCATGGCGCCTGAACTCGCGGTCGTACTCGGATTCGCCGGATTCCTCCTCGCGCTGATGCTCCAGTTCCGCCAGGCCCGCTACCGGGCCTGGACCTACTGGTTCGCCGTCGCCATGGTCGGTGTCTTCGGGACGATGGCGGCCGACGTGATGCACGTCGCCATCGGCGTGCCGTACACCCTCTCCAGCCTGCTGTACGGAGCACTGCTGCTGGCCGTGTTCTGGCTGTGGCGGCGCACCGAGGGCACTTTGTCCATCCACACCATCGACTCCCCGCGCCGCGAGGCGTTCTACTGGGCGACCGTCGTCGCCACGTTCGCCATGGGTACCGCGCTCGGCGACTTCACCGCCTTCACGCTGCACCTGGGTTACTTCACCTCCGCACTCGTCTTCGCGGTGCTGATCCTCGTTCCGGCCGCCGGCTACCGGCTGCTGCGCTGGGATCCCGTGTTCTGCTTCTGGTCCGCCTACGTGATCACGCGCCCGCTCGGCGCGTCGATCGCGGACGGCCTGGGCAAGCCCCGCTCCGTCGGGGGCCTCGGCCTCGGCGACGGGCCGGTGACCCTGGTCCTGCTGACCCTGATCGTCCTGGTGGTCGGCTACCTGGCGGTGACCAAGGCGGACGTCCAGGACGTCCAGCGGGTGCCCGAGCCGGCCGACGCACCGGAATCGTCCGCCGCGCGCGCATAAGCCGCGTCGCCGCACGCAGACACGCAGCCACGCAGCCACGCCGGACAGAGCACCACAGTTAACCCACGTATCGTTCACCGGCCGCACACAATTGGCCAAGGATCCGGTAGATTCACCGCTCCAAGAGCGCTCAGGTGATCCACCGACGGGGGTTCGTGGTCCGCCGTCCGGCGGACCACTGCTCACGCATGTCCCCTTCCGCGCAGTCAGGTTGCTTCGCGCGGAAAGGCCAGAAGCGGTGCAATCACGTACACCCGAAGCCACGGACCGGCCGGTGTTCGTCGACCCCAGCGGGCGGCGGCGCCGTGCGCTGCGCGGCATCGGCTGGGTCGTCGGCGGGCTGTGGGCCGGCTGCGCCGTGACGCTGGCGATCGGCCTGGCCGACGCGGACCCCCGTGCTCCCCGGCTCACGATCCCGGCCGAAGGCCATCCGGTGCGACCTGCCCCCTCCCCCGGTACGACCGGAGGCGGCGGGTGACCGGCGCCCCGGCCGCAACGCCTCGGCCAAGGCGTCGTACAGCGGTCCCGCTGCGGTTCGTCCTGCCGGCCCTGTTGCTGGCGACGGTGCTCGGCATGCTGGTCCTGCGCGGTGTGGTCCACAGCGAGATCGGCGCCGACCACCGGGTCCACCCGCCCGTCGCCACCGCCCGGGTGCCGGAGTCCGTCCTTGACGGCGGCCCGATCGTCGACGCCCGCGGTGCCGTGCCGCGGACCCTGTCCGTCCCGCGCGGCACCATGGTCCTCACGTTCGACGACGGGCCCGACCCGCGGTGGACACCGGAGGTCCTCGACAAACTCGCCGAATACCACGCCCATGCGGTGTTCTTCGTGACGGGCACCATGGCCTCGCGCCACCCGGACCTCGTCCGCCGGATCGTCGCCGAGGGCCACGAGGTCGGCCTGCACACCTTCGACCACCCTGACCTGGTGTACCAGTCGAAGGACCGCGTCGACCACGAACTCGCCGCGAACCAGCTGGCCCTGGCCGGCGCCGCCGGCATCCACTCCTCCCTGTTCCGCCCCCCGTACTCGTCGACGGCGAACGCGCTGGACGACCTGTCGTGGCCCGTGACCAGATACGTGGGCGAGCGCGGATACCTCACGGTGTTCATCGACGCCGACACCGAGGACTGGGCACGCCCCGGGGTCGACGCCATCGTGCGCGCGGCCGAGCCCGCCGAACCGGGCGCCGGGGAGATCGTCCTCCTGCACGACGCGGGCGGCGACCGTTCTCAGACCGTGGCGGCACTGGACCGGCTGCTGCCGGAGATGGCCGCCCAGGGGTACGCGTTCCCCACCCTCACGCAGGCACTGAGCGCGCCGAGCGCGAACATCCCGGTCAGTGGACCGCGCCTGTGGGAGGGCAAGGCCTTCGTCCTGGCCGTCACGCTCTCCGAGCACACCATGGGCGTGCTCACGGTCCTCCTGGCCGCGGTGGGTGTGCTCGTCCTGGCGCGGTTCGGGCTGATGGTGCTGCTCTCGGCCGTCCACGCCCGGCGCGCGCGGAAGCGCGACGCGCGGCGGACCGAGGAGTTCACCGAGCCCGTCACCGTCGTCGTGCCGGCCTACAACGAGGCGGCGTGCATCGCCAACACGGTGCGCTCGCTGGTGGCGAGCGACTATCCGCTGGAGATCGTGGTCGTCGACGACGGATCGTCCGACGGGACGGCCGGGATCGTGGAGGACCTCGCGCTGCCCGGGGTGCGGGTGATCCGGCAGTCCAACGGGGGCAAGCCCGTGGCGCTCGACAACGGGGTGGCGCACGCCTCCGGCGACATCGTGGTGATGATGGACGGGGACACGGTCTTCGAACCCGGCACCGTCCGCGCCCTGGTGCAGCCGTTCACAGACCCCGCCGTGGGGGCCGTGGCGGGCAACGCCAAGGTCGGCAACCGCGGGACCGTGCTCGGCGCCTGGCAGCACATCGAGTACGTCATGGGGTTCAACCTCGACCGCCGCATGTACGACGTGCTCGGCTGCATGCCGACCATCCCCGGGGCGGTCGGCGCCTTCCGCCGTGCGGCGCTGCGCGACGTCGGGGGCATGAGCGACGACACGCTCGCCGAGGACACCGACGTCACCATCGCCCTGCACCGGGCGGGGTGGCGTGTGGTGTACGCGGAGGACGCCCGCGCGTGGACCGAAGTCCCCGAGACCGTGCGGCAGTTGTGGTCGCAGCGCTACCGCTGGAGCTACGGCACCATGCAGGCGATCTGGAAGCACCGCCGGGCCGTCCGGGAGGGCGGGCACTCGGGGCGTTTCGGGCGGCTCGGTCTGCCGCTGGTGTCGCTGTTCATGGTCGTCGCCCCGCTGCTGGCGCCGCTGGTCGACATCTTCCTCCTCTACGGGCTGGTGTTCGGGCCCACCCTGCGCACCGCGGCGGCGTGGTGCCTCATGCTCGTCCTCCAGGCGGGCTGCGCGGCGTACGCCTTCCGGCTGGACCGCGAGTCGCCGCGCCACCTCGTGTGGCTGCCGCTGCAGCAGATCCTGTACCGGCAGTTGATGTACCTGGTCCTGCTGCAGTCCTGGATCACGGCGCTGACCGGCGGCCGCCTGCGCTGGCAGAAACTCCGCCGCACCGGCGCCGTGGAATCACCGCTGGCCGCGGTCTGAGAAACCGTGGCGATCAGCTCTCGCCCTGTTCGTCACCGCGGCCCCGCGTTCGTGTGGTCAGGAGGCCCAAGGCTGCCGCGATCGCGACGCCGAGGAGAACCCACGCGGTCGCCAGCAGCCATCCGCCCACCACGTCGCTGGCCCAGTGCACGCCGAGCCACAAGCGGCTGATCCCGACCACAACGGCCCAGCACAGCGGCAGGATGGCCCACTGCCGCCAGGCGGGTGGGCGGCGGACGGCGAGCGCGGCTACAAGGAGTCCTGCCGCCATCGCCGATGTGGTGGCGTGCCCGGAGGGGAAGGACCAGCGGGAGGCATGGGTGACCCAGTCCTCACCGGGGGGCCGCGGCCGGGCGATGGCCGTCATGAGGGCGAACCTCACCGTCTGCCCGAGAGCCAGCCACCCGGTGAGGGCGAGGCAGAGCAGCAGGGTCCGCACCGCTCGCCCGCGCGAGACCGGAAGACGTACGGCAGGTGCCGCCAGCAGGCCACCGGCCGCGGCCGGCAGGTAGGGCCAGCCGCCGGTGCCGGTGGCGGTCACGGCGCGCAGAGCCGTCACGACCGGTGTGGTGCGGTGTTCCAGCAGGAACCGGTGAACGTCCAGATCCGCGGGGAGCGCTCGGGCGCCGGAGATCAGGACGGTTGCGGCGAGTGCCGCGAAGGCGGTCGCCGCCGTGACGCCGTAGCGGAGAACCGGCCTGCCGGATGCGGCCGGTTCTGCATCGCTCAGTGCGGGGGTGGGGTTGGTGCGGCCGGTCATGGGACGGCTCATGCACCGCCTTCGGCGCGGCGGGTGCGCCGGGAGCGGGTCAGCTCCAGGCCGACGGGGATCAGCGAGATCACGACGATGACGGCGATGATCGGCAGGAGGTAGCGGTCGACGTTCGGGACGGACGCGCCGAGCGCCCAGCCGCCGAGGACCAGGCCGACGGTCCACAGCAGGCCGCCGAGGATCTGCCAGAGGGCGAAGGTGCGTGCGGGGACGTCGAGGATGCCGGCAAGCGGGTTGAGGACCGTGCGTACGATCGGGAGGAAGCGCGCGAGGACGATCGCCTTCGCGTAGCCGTAGCGCTGGAGGATCTCCCCGGCCCTGTCGGCTCCTTCGTGGATCTTGCGGGACTTCACGCGGTTCAGGAAGGCCGGCCCGGCGCGCCGTCCGAGGAGGTATCCGGTCTGGGCTCCGGTGAGTGCCCCGGCCGCGGCGGCGGCGAGGACCCAGGGCAGCGAGAGGTGCCCCGGGGTGGTCGCGGAACCGGCGCACAGCAGCCCGGCGGTGAACAGCAGCGAGTCGCCGGGCAGGAAGAATCCGACGAGCAGGCCGGTCTCGGCGAACAGGACGATCGCGATGCCGAGCGTGCCGAAGGCGGCGAGGAGGGACTGGGCGTCCAGCACGTTCACGGCCAGGTCCATTGCCTGCGGTGAAGCGGGATGGTGAAGGATCATCGGTGCGGGTCCCTTTGATAATGGCGTCGGGGCGGCAACACACGTGCGTCTACAAAGAAGTAGTCGTCTACAGCACTGTAGACGATCCTGGGGAGAGGGCAGTTGCATGGCGGACGCGGACAGCGAGCGGCGACCGGCCGGCGAGTTGGAGGCCAGCGTGCTCGCGGCACTGTGGGCGGCGGGAAAACCGCAGACGGCGGCCCAGGTCAGAGAGGCGATCCCGCAGGAGCTCGCCCGCACCACGGTGGCGACCCTGCTGGCGCGCCTTCACGAGAAGGGAGTAGTCGACCGCAGCCCGGGGGGACGCGGATTCGCCTACTTCCCGGTGGAGGACTCCCACGGCCTCACCGCTCGCCGGATGCACCGGGAGCTCGACCAGGACAAGGACCACGGCCGGGTGCTGGCCCGGTTCGTGGAAGGCCTCAGCCCGGCGGACGAGGCCGAGCTCCGCAGGCTGCTCGAGGAGGGCGACCGGTGATCTCGCTGCTGCTGATTCCGCTGGTACTTCCGTTTGCCCTGCTGCCGCTGGCACGGCGGGCCGTGCTCCAGGTGCGGCCCGAAGTGGCGCTGTGGGCGGTCACCGCGACGTCGGCAGCGCTGGCGATCGGGGTCGTTGCCTGCCTGGGCGTGCTCCTGCTTCCGCTGGCCCTGAAGGTTCCGGCGGTCGCGGAGTGGGCGGAGGTCGTCCGGCCTCTGGAGGCGGGTCCGCACGTCGTGGCGGTGGCCGTGTCGGCGCTGGCCACCGGCGCGCTCACGGTCGCCTGCGCGACCGGCGTGCGGCGGGCGACCGCGGAGGTACGCAGGTTCCGCGCGGCGCACGACCATGTGGCCGGCGCCCCCGAGGCCGGCGGGCTCTACGTGCTCGACGACTCCCGCCCGGACGCCTACGCCCTGCCTGGCGCGCGCCGCCGTTCGGGCCGCGTCGTGGTGACCACGGGAATGCTCCGCGCCCTGGCCCCGGCCGAGCGCGAGGCGCTGCTGGCGCACGAGCGCGCCCACCTGGCCGGACGTCACCATCTGTTCCTGGCCGTCGCCCAGCTCGCCGGCTGGTGCCATCCGGGGCTCGCGGCCGCCGTCGCGCACGTGTCGTTCGCCGCCGAGCGGGCCGCGGACGAGGCCGCGGCGAAGGCTTCCGGCGACCGCACCCTGACCGCGCAGGCGATCGGCCGTGCCGCCCTGGCCGTCACGCGTGACCAGGAGCGCGCCCCGCTGCCCTCGTTCGCCACCGGTGCGGCCGGCGGTCCGGTACCCGCCCGGGTGAAGGCCCTGTTCTCACAGGCCCCCACCCGCCGCCTCGCCCCGGTGCTGCTGGCCATGGTCCTGGTGTGCGGCGCCGCGGCCGTCTCCTCGTCCGTCGGGGCGATCTGGCTGCACGACGGGGTCGAGGTGGCCCAGGGGGAGGACCCGTCCCACTGCCCCATGTCCTTGCGTTAAATAAGGGCAGCCTTTCCTTATCGTCTACAGGTCTGTAGACTCCAGCGCGGCCGGGCAGCTGTCTGCCCTGCACTCCCCCGCGCGAATCGAGGCACCCCCATGTCCGCCCCCTCTCGGCGCCTGCTGGCCGGCGCCACCGTCACCGTGGCAGCGGTTGCGGCGCTGTCCGGATGCGCGCAGAAGGCCGCGAGCGGCGACGGTGCCGTCAAGGTGACGGCTTCGGACACCGCCTGCGAGGTCTCGACGACCGAATTCCCCTCCGGACACGTGACGTTGGAGGTGGAGAACAAGGGCTCGAAGATCACCGAGGTGTACGTGCTGTACCCCGATGACCGGATCGCGGCGGAGCGCGAGAACATAGGCCCTGGCACCAAGACGTCGCTCACCACCGAGATCAGGCCCGGCGTCTACGAGGTCGCCTGCAAACCGGGCATGAGCGGTGCCGGTATCCGCCAGAAGGTGCGGGCCACCGGCGGTCGGGGCACCACCGCCGCAAAGCGCAGCCCCGAAGCCGATGCCGCGGTCGCCGGTTACCGCAGCTACGTCCTCGCCCAGGCCGAGGAGACCCTCCCGAAGGCCAAGGCCTTCACCGAAGCGGTGAAGGCAGGCGATCTGCGGTCAGTGAAGAGGCTGTACGCCGTGTCGCGGGTCGGCTGGGAGCGCACCGAGCCCGTCGCCGAGTCGTTCGGCGACATCGACCCGAAGGTCGACCTCCGCGAGAACGGCCTGGACCCCGGACAGGACCCGGCCACGGACTGGACCGGCTGGCACCGGCTGGAGAAGGCGCTGTGGCACGACGGCAGGATCGGCGCCAGGGAGAAGCAACTCGCCGACCGGCTCATGACCGATCTGAACACGTGGGTGAGGAAGGTCGGCACCGCCGGGATCACCCCCACCTCCATGGCCAACGGCGCCAAGAGCCTGCTGGACGAGGTCGCCCGCAACAAGGTCACCGGTGAGGAGGAGCGCTACTCCCACACCGACCTCGTCGACTTCAAGGGCAACCTCGAAGGTGCCCGGAAGTCCTACGAACTCCTCAGGCCCCTCGCGTCCAGGAACGACCCCGCGCTCACCGGGGAACTCGACGACCGGTTCGCCGCCCTCACCGCGCTGCTGGACACGTACCGGACCGGCTACGGCGACCACGAGTACGTCTCCTACGACAAGGTCCCGGAAAGCCGGCGCAAGGACCTCTCGGACGGTGTGAACGGGCTGGCCGAGCCGCTGTCCAAGCTCGCCGCCGCCGTGGTCGCCAAGTAGCTGAAGGGAAACACCACCTCATGTTCGGGAACTACCTCATCGGCCTGCGGGAAGGCCTCGAGGCCAGCCTCGTCGTCTGCATCCTCGTCGCCTATCTCGTCAAGACCGGCAATCGCCGCCAACTGGTGCCCGTGTGGGCCGGAGTCGGCCTCGCCGTCGCCCTCAGTCTCGCCTTCGGCGCGCTGCTCCAGTTCGGCTCCTCCACCCTGACGTTCCAGGCCAAGGAAGCCCTCGGCGGCAGCCTGTCGGTGCTGTCCGTCGCGCTGGTCACCTGGATGGTCTTCTGGATGCGCCGCACCGCCCGCCATCTCAAGAGCGAGCTCCAGGGCAAACTCGACGCCGCGCTGGCCGTCGGCACCGGGGCACTGGTGGTGACCTCGTTCTTCGCCGTGGGCCGCGAAGGGCTCGAGACCTCCCTGTTCATCTGGACCGCCGTGCAGGCCACCGGCGACGGCATCCGTCCCCTCGTCGGCGCGCTGCTGGGCCTGGCCACCTCGGCCGTCCTGGGCTGGCTGTTCTACAAGGGCGCGCTCCGCATCAACCTGGCCAAGTTCTTCCGCTGGACGGGCGCGATGCTCGTCGTCGTCGCCGGTGTCCTCGCCTACGGCATCCACGACCTCCAGGAGGCGGACATCCTGCCCGGGCTGGGCCATCTCGCCTTCGACATCAGCTCCACCATTCCGCCGGACTCCTGGTACGGCACCCTGCTCAAGGGCGTCTTCAACTTCCAGCCCGACCCCACCCTGATCCAGGTGCTCGTCTGGGCGCTGTACCTGATCCCGGTGATGGCCTTCTTCCTCGCCCCGGAACGCACCCGGTCCGCTCCGCGGCCGGAGAAGGCGGCCGAGCCCACGCCCGTGGAGTAGAAGTGGACGCACCCGAAGACCCTGCCACCGAGGATCCCGAGGCCACGGCTGCCCAGGTGGTGGCCTGGCTGTGCGCGCGGGAGGAGATGGAGCGCGGGCTGCACGCGGCCCTCGGCCGCGACCCCGGTCAGCGGGACGCCACGACGGCCCGGATGGCCGACGTTCTGCAGGCCACGGCCCTCGGGCTGGGGCCCGAGGCGGCCGCGGTGTGGGCAGGCGTACCGGACCAGGTCCTGCGGAGCTGGCTGGAGTTGGACCCCGCCTTCGCGGCGGCTGTCGCATCGGCGACCGCACTGGCCGCCGCGCACGGCCTGGGCCCCGGCCGTACGGTCACGCCGGCGATGGTCCGCGTCGCCGTGCTGGCGATCAGCCGGGGCCAGGGCTGGCAGACCGCTGCCCGGCTGGCAGGACTCACCCCGTGGAGCTTCCGCCAACTGCTCGGCGCCTCCCCCGCTTTCGCGGCGATGACGCGTGCCGCGCGCCGGCTCCGGCCACGGAGGTCCAAGCACTTTGTGCCGGCCACCTACCGTCCGCGCCATCCGGGCCGGTCCCCGGGCAAGAGCGAGGGGTACCGCCTGCTCCGCATGGACGACCCGGTGCTCTCGCCCCCGCCCGAGGACTGACGTACGAACCGTGTGTCCCGGAGTGATGCACCGGTCGATCCCCTGGAAGCGTCATCCGGGGCGACGGCTCACGCGTTGACCGCGCCGGTGGCGAGCAGGCCGAACAGCAGCACGCCGATGACGACGCGGTAGACCACGAAGGCGTTGAAGGAGTGCTTGGCGACGAACTTCAGCAGCCAGGCGATCGAGGCGTAGGCGACGACGAAGGAGACCGCGGTTCCCACCGCGAGCGGGGCGAGGCCGGTCCCGGCGCCGGCGGCATCCTTCAGTTCGTACAGGCCGGCGCCGGTCAGGGCGGGGATGCCGAGGAAGAAGGACAGTCGTGTGGCGGCGACCCGGTCCAGGTCGAGCATCAGCGCGGTGGACATCGTCGCGCCCGAGCGGGAGAAGCCGGGGAAGAGCAGGGCGAGGATCTGGGACGAGCCGACGAGCATGGCGTCCTTGAGCGAGGTGTCGTCCTCGCCGCGCTTGTGCCGGCCCATCTGGTCGGCGGCCCACATCACGCCGCTGCCCACGATCAGCGAGCCCGCGACCACCCACAGGGAGGCCAGCGGACCCTGGATGAGCGACTTCGCGGCCAGGCCCACGGCGACGACCGGGATGGTCGCGTAGATCACCCACCAGCCGAACTTGTAGTCGTGGTGGTAACGCTCCTGGCGGTTGACGATGCCGCGGCCCCACGCGGAGACGATCCGCACGATGTCCTTGAAGAAGTACACGAGCACGGCGGCGATCGCACCGACCTGGATCACGGCGGTGAAGCCGACGACGGACGTGTCGTCGACGGGGATGCCCATCAGCCCCTCGGTGATCTTCAGGTGGCCGGTGGAGGAGATGGGAAGGAATTCCGTGATTCCTTCGACGACTCCCAGGACTGCGGCCTGGCCGACGCTGATGGCACTCATGGGGTTCCGTTTCTGTGGTCGCTGGGTGATCGCTGGGTGGTCGCGGGCGGTGCGGCGGTGCTGCGTTGCTGCGTTGCTGCCGGGCGAGGGGCTACGGGGTCATGACACGGAGCGTCGTTCCGGCCGGTGTTCCGGCTCGGCGCCCGCGCGGGTGCGGCGGGCGCGCAGCAGCTCCACGGCGAGCGGCAGCAGGGAGAGGACGACGATCACGCCGACCAGGGGAAGCAGGTAGCGGTCGACGTTGGGGATGCTCGCGCCGAGGGCATAGCCGCCGAGCACCAGGCCGACGGTCCACACGAGACCGCCGACAGCCTGCCACAGGGCGAAGGTCCCGGCGGGCACGCGGACGATTCCGGCCAGCGGGTTGAGCACCGTCCGTACGACGGGGACGAAGCGCGCGAGGACGATGGCCTTGCCGTGGCCGTAGCGGGCGAGCAGGTCCTCGGCGCGGGCCATGCCGTCGGTCAGGTGCCGGTTGCGCGTGCGGCTCAGCAGGGTCCGGCCGGCGCGGCGGCCGATCAAGTAGCCGGCTTGCGCTCCCAGCAGCGCCCCGGCCGCCGCCGCGAGCAGGACCCGGGGCAGTGACAGGTGCAGGCCGCCGGCGCCGGTGGTGCAGAGCAGTCCCGCGGTGAACAGCAGCGAGTCGCCGGGGAGGAAGAACCCGATCAGCAGCCCGGTCTCGGCGAACAGCACCAGGAAGACACCCACGGTGCCGAACGCCGTCAGCAGTGAGGTGGCATCCAGCGGGTTGAGGGCGTGGGGCACCGACAGGCCTTTCTGCCGTGCGCGGGCCGGGGGGTCTGGACCGGCTGACAGGGGCGCATGGCACACTCGGGAGGCAACGGCGTCTACACCGCCGTAGAGGTTTTACGTGACTGTAGAAGATTTCAGGAGGACCGGCAAACGTCATGAGCTCCCCCACCCAGGGCCGCGGCCCCAAGCGGGCGAACGGCGAACGCGAGGCGGAGATCCTCGGTGTGCTGCAACGGGCCGACGGCGCGCTGACCCCCGGCGAGGTCGCCGAGCGCCTGGAAGGCGAGCTGGCCTACAGCAGCGTGGTGACGATCCTCACCCGCATGTACGCCAAGAACCTGCTCACCCGCACGCAGCGCGGCCGGGCCTACGCCTACGCCCCGGTGACCGACGAACCCGGCTTCGCCGCTCGCCGCATGCGTTCCGTCCTGGAGGAGCGGCCAGATCGCGAGGCGGTGCTCGCGCGCTTCGCCGACGGCCTGTCGTCCGCCGACGCGGAGCTCCTGCGTCAGCTGCTCGGCCCCGACCAGAATCCGTAGAGGGGCGCCGGATGCGCATCGCCGTCTACCTGCCGCTGCTGCTGTCGCTGTTCGCCCCGCTCGGGGCCCGGCCTCTGTCGGACCGCTGCCATCCGCGGCTTGCGACCTGGCTGCTGACCGCTGTCTGCGTGGTCCTGGGGGCGGCCAGCACCGTTTCGCTGGGCCTGCTGGCGATCACCGGGCTGATCCGGATCCCCGCGCTGGCGGGGCTCGGCCATTGGTCGGCCCACGCCGCGCAGCACAAGGATCCCGCCGAACTGTCCGTGGCGCTGATCGCCGGCCTCCTCCTGGGCGCTGCCGTGGTGACGGCCGCCCGCATGCTCTGGCGCCGCGCCCGGTCCCTGGCCGCCGCCGTGCTGGAGGCGGCGTGCATGCCCACGCAGGACGGCCTGGTCGTGGTCGACGACGAGGTCCCCGACGCTTTCGCGATCCCCGGCCTGCCCGGCCGTGTGGTGGTCTCCACCGGCATGCTGCGGACCTTGGACGTCTCCGAGCGCGACATTCTGCTCGCCCACGAACGCGCCCACCTGTCGGGCCATCACTACGCCTTCGTCGCCCTCGCCCAGCTCGGCGCCGCCGCCAACCCCTTCCTGCGCCCTCTCGCCGCCGCCGTCACCTACACGATCGAACGCTGGGCCGACGAGAAGGCGGCAGCCGGTACGGGCGACCGCCGGCGGGTCGCCCGCGCGGTCGGCAGGGCCGCGCTGGCCGCCCACCGCGCTCCCGCCCGCCCCGCGTGGGCCTCGCTCGGCATCATCGGTCGGCGTGGCGCGTCGCCGCTCGCCGGTGCGGGACCGGTGCCGAGGCGCGTGGCCGCGCTGCTCGCCCCACCGCTCCGCCACCACCCGGCGCTCGCCTCCGCCACCGCGGTGTTCCTGGCCGTCGCCGCCATGTCGACCGTCGACGCCGTCGGCGACCTCCATGTCCTGCTGGAGGCCGTCGGCACGTGAGCCGGCCGCGAGGGGGGTTACGCAGTCCGAGCGGACGGCCCGCTCCGGGGCCCGGCACTTCGGCGTTCGCGCAGATACGCGTGGCCCATGAACCCGAGCAGGATCGCGAGAAGTACCGCCGAGGACCCCGCGGTGCCCAGGTCGAGCCCGCCCTTCGCGGTGGGCTTGGTCAGGAGGTCGCCCGCGGTCGCGCCGAGGGGGCGGGTGAGGACGAACGCGATCCAGAACAGCAGGACGTTCGGCACGGCCGGCACGTACATCAGGACGACCAGGCACGCGAGCAGGCCCGTGATGAGCAGCGCGCCCCCGGCGTAGCCGAGTCCGGAGCTGTCGGACAGGAAGTCACCCATCGAGGTGCCGAGGGTGTTGGACACGAGGATCGCCGTCCAGAACAGCGCCTCCGCGCGGAAGGTACGGATGTCCTGGAGGGCGAACGGCAGCCGGGTCAGGCGCCAGACGGCGAAGATCGCGATCAGCAGCGCGACCAGGATCGCCGCGCCCGTGGGGTATCCCAGACCGAGGCCCTGCGGTCCCCGGCCCAGCGCCGTGGCACCGGGTGAGAGGTACTCGGCGCCGGCGTCGCGGTTCATGAAGTCGGACATCGTGGTGCCGGCCGTGCTGGTCGAGAGGATGACCGTCCAGTAGACGAAGGGGTTGTAGCGCCGCGACCGGAGTTGCACGGCCAGCGTGGCCAGAAAGACGGCGAACAGAGCGATGGTGGTGAGGAAGTAGCCGATCTTCAGGGTCTGGGCGAAGAGGTCTCCCGCCGTCTCGCCGAGGGTCGTCGCCGCGATCTTCATGATCCAGAAGGCGAGGGAGACCTGCGGCAGCTTCTCCACCGCGTACGCCCCCGCGCTCTCGCCGACACCGGCCGGGGGCACGGCCAGTGATTGCGGTTTCTCCATCTCGGTCCCTCCTGGGATGCCGGCTGTCACGGAGGAGTCGAGGGTGGGGTGGGGTGTCGCCGTCCGCGCTGCCGGCCGGACAGAGCATGGCTGCCCCTCGTACGCCTACAGCCTTGTAGACACTGAGCTGCAGCGTAGGACGGACTACGGCCGGGCTCCGTCAGGGCACGCCGTAACTTCCGGGATCCGGGGCGAAGTACTTCATGACGGCCTGCCGGGGCCCTCCCCCTGGTGGGGCAGGAGCAAGGTGAAGGTCGTCGGGTGGTCGCGGGTCACGCCGAGGCGGCCGCCCACGCCGGCAGCCATCTCCTTGGCAAGCGCCAGGCCGATGCCGCTGCCCTGGCCGGTGGTGGTACCACGGGCGAACAGGGCGTACGGATCGAGCGTGAGTGTTCCTTCGTCCTCCACGTCCAAGGCGACCACTCCCCCGAGTTCCCGCACGGTCACGCGCACCGTGCCGCGTCCGTGCCGGCGGGCGTTGTCGAGGAGGACGTCCAGGATCTGGTCGCTGGTCCGGCCGGGAACACCGAGGGCGCCGGTGCCGGGTTCCGGTGCGAGGGCCAGGCGGCGGCCGTCCTGCGCCAGCGGGCCGTGCCACCGGCGCTCCGCCTGCTCCAGGACGTCGCTGACAGAGCGAATCGCGGGCCCGTCCTGCGCGGACGCCTCGGTTCTCGCCAGCCGGAGCACTTCGTCGATGGTGTGCTGAAGGTACCGCGACTGTTCCAGCGCTTCGCGTGCCGCGGTCCGCAGATCGGCTCCTGATGTCGACAGTGCCGCTTCCAGGCCCAGTTGCAGCCCGGTGAGCGGTGTGCGCAATTGGTGGGAGGCGTTGGTGGCGAACTCGCGTTCGTGGCGCAGCAGCCCGCCGAGGCGTTCGACCATGTCGTTGTGCGTGGCGCCGACCTGATCGATCTCGGCGATGCCCGATGGCGCGACCCGGGCGGTGAGATCGCCCTCGGTGACCTTCGCCGACGTGGCAGCGAGGGCTTCCAGTGGTCCGGTCAGCGCACGGGCCTGGTGCCGGGCGACAAGCAGGGCGACCCCCAGTGCGGACAGGGCAACGGCCACCAGCGCCAGCCATGCCAGCAGGATGCGCTTCCAGACCTCGCCGGTGTCCGTGGAGGCCCGGACCACTCCGATCACGCGCTCGGCGTCGGACACGGGAACGGCGACGACGATCTCGCCGGGCGACTGCTGTTGTGCCACCTTTCCTGTGGCGGCACGGTGCACGGCGGTGTCGGCCGCGGCGGGGCCCGTGCCCCAGCGCCGTTGCCAGGCCGTGTCATAGACGCCCAGCAGTTCACCGTCCCGGGCTGCCGGCAGTTCCACCGCGTCCCCGGCGGCGAATTGCGGACTGACCCGCACGGCAGCGGCCAGGGCCTCACGTTCGAGCTCGTTGCGCTCATCGGCGAACAGGGCCGCGCGGATCACCAGGGCCAGGGGCACGGCCAGCAGAACGACGGCCACGAGGGCGGCAACCAGAGCCACACGGGCCACACGCTGTCTCATGCCCCCATGGTCGCCCCCACTGGGACGCCTCCGGAGCCGCGGCGACAGCACACGATCGGGTTTTGCCGTCCTCTCACCTTCCGCGAAGGGGCCTTTAACCGGCCGGTTCCTAGCGTCGGCGGTGTGGCAAGTCGTGCCACGAGCACGAAGGGCGGTTCGATGATGCGACGCAGGTGCGTCCTTTCCGCGGCAGCAGCCGGTGCCGTGATGGCGGCACTGGTGGCCGGATGTGGCGGCGGGACGGATCCGTCCGGTACCGCCGACGGCGGCACCGCGGGAACGCAGGAGGTCAACCCGGCCGGTGACATCCCCGACAACCAGGCGTTCGTGACCTACCGGCCACCGGCGGGTGGATTCACGGTCGAGGTTCCCGAGGGCTGGTCCCGCACGACATCAGGTGACACCGTCGTGTTCACCGACAAGCTGAACCGGATCGAGATCGTCTCGGCGTCTTCGAACGCCGGCCCGACGACGCAGTCGGTGACCTCACAGGTGGTGCCGGCACTGCGGCAGAAGGTGCCCGGGTTCGCGCTGGGGAAGGTCAGCACCGTCAGCCGGAAGGCAGGGTCGGTCGTCCTCCTGACCTACCAGGGGGACTCCGGCACGAATGCCGTCACAGGCAAAGCGGTGCACGACGCCTTCGAGCGGTACGCCTTCCACCAGCAGGGCCGTGAGGTCGACCTCACGCTGTCCGGGCCGGTGAAGGCCGACAACGTCGACCCCTGGCGGATCGTGTCCGACTCGCTGCGGTGGCAGTGATGGCCGCGGTTGCGACGCCGGACGACGCCGTCCCCGGCCCGGACGCGCTGACCGCTCGGGAGCTCTACCGGTTCTTTCGCGCGGGCGAGGAGGAAACCCTCGCGCTGCGAGGAGTGAGCCTGCGGGTCCGGCGTGGGGAGACCGTCGCCGTGATCGGGCCTTCGGGCTCCGGCAAGTCCACGCTGCTCGCCTGTCTGGCCGGGCTGGACGAACCGGCGGGCGGCGATGTCCACGTGGGCGGGGAGAGGATCAGTCACCGGCCCGAGGCACTGCGGGCGCGGATCCGGGCACGCCGCGTCGGCATCCTGCTGCAGTCGGGCAATCTCATCGCCCACCTCGACGTCACCGCCAACATCCGCCTCGCGCGCAGGGCCGCGCGTAGCACCGGTCCTGCGGATGCCGGCGTGCTGCTGGATCAGGTCGGAATCAGGGGACGGGCCCGTGCCCTGCCGCAGGAATTGTCGGGTGGGGAGTTGGCCCGTGCCGGGCTGGCCGTCGCTCTGGCCAACGATCCGGACGTGCTGCTCGCCGATGAGCCCACCGGGGAACTGGACGGCGCCACGGAGCGGGAGATCCTGCGGCTGCTCCGCGGCCGCGCGGAATCGGGGTGCGGCGTGCTCATCGTCACGCACAGCCCCGAAGCGGTGAAGATCGCCGATCGGGTGATCGCCTTGCGGGACGGGAGGATTCAGCGATGACCGCCGACGAGGTGGATGAGGTCGTGGTGCGCTGCCGGGATGCCGCGCTCACCTTCGGCCGGGGCCCGACCGCGGTGGTCGCGGTGCACGGCGCCAGCTGCGAGGTCCGTGCGGGCGACCGGATCGCGGTCACCGGGCCTTCGGGGTCGGGGAAGTCCACTGTGCTGCATCTGATGGCCGGGCTGGAACGCGCCACGCAGGGGGAGGTGACCTGGCCCGCCCTCACCGGCCGGATCGCGTCGCACATCGGCGTCGTCTTTCAGGGGCCGAGCCTGGTCCCGGCACTGAACGTGGTGGAGAACACCGCCCTGCCACTGGTCCTGGCCGGTGTCGCGGGAAGCGAGGCCGGGCAGCGGGCACTGGCCGCTCTGGAGCAGGTGAATGCGGCGGACCTGCGGAACAAGTTGCCGCAGGAGTTGTCGGGCGGACAGTCGCAGCGGGTGGCCGTCGCGCGTGTCGTGACCATGCGGCCCCGGCTGGTTCTCGCGGACGAACCGACCGGGCAACTGGACCGGGCCACCGGCCGGCACGTCATGGACGTCCTGCTCGCGGCCGCCGACGACCTCGGCGCCGCGCTGCTGGTGACGACCCACGATCCGTCCGTCGCCCGGCGCTTGGACCAGCAGTGGTCCATGAGCGACGGCCGGCTCGTGCCCGGCACACCCTCTGAGACGACGGCAACGACCAGGACACGGGAGAACGCATCGTGATCGTCAGCTGGCTGAACGGGCTCATCCGGCACCGGCGTGGCCGTCTGCTGGGCACCGCGCTCGGCGTCGCCCTGGCCGTCGCACTGGTGGCGTCCCTGGGCGCGTTCCTGACCGCGTCGAAGTCGACCATGACGGCCCGAGCCGTCCGTTCTGTCGCGGTGGACTGGCAGGTCGAGGTCCAGCCGGACGCCGACCCGGCCACGGTGCTGCGCACGGTGCGCCGTGCGCCCGGTGTGCACACCGTGCAGAGCGTCGGCTTCGCCCGCAGCACCGGCTTCCGCGCCACCTCCGGCGGAACCACGCAGAGCACAGGCCCCGGCATGGTGCTCGGCCTGCCCGACGGCTACCAACGGGACTTCCCCGCGGAGATCCGCTCGCTGACCGGCTCCACCCGCGGGGTCCTGCTCGCCCAGCAGACCGCCGCCAATCTCCATGCCGGCGTCGGCGACACGGTCACCGTCGAACTGCCGGGCGGCAGACCCGCGACCGTGACGGTCGCCGGGGTGGTCGACCTTCCCCAGGGCGACTCCCTGTTCCAGAAGGTCGGCGCGCCGCCGCAGTCCCAGCCGACCGCACCGCCGGACAACGTCCTGCTGCTGCCTTCGGCGATGTTCGCCACGCTCACCGCGCAGGAGAAGGCGTCCGACCCCGCCTCCGTCACCACCCAGCTCCACGTCCGCCGCGACGGCACGCTGCCGGCCGACCCTGCTGCCGCCTACACCGACGTCACCGGAGCCGCGCACAACCTCGAGGCCCACACGGCCGGCGGGGCACTCGTGGGCGACAATCTCGGCGCCGCGCTGGACGCGGCACGCCAGGACGCCCTGTACGCGCAGATCCTGTTCCTGTTCCTCGGTGTTCCCGGGGTGGTCCTGGCCGCGCTGCTGACGGCGTCCGTCGCCGGCGCCGGTGGTGAGCGGCGTCGCCGGGAACAGGCACTGCTGCGCACCCGGGGTCTGCGCGCCCGTCAGGTGGCGGCAGCCGCTGCCGGTGAGGCCCTGGCCGTCGGCCTGTGCGGTGGGGTGGTGGGGCTGGGCCTCGCGGCGCTCGCCGGGAAGCTCGCCTTCGGCGCCGGGTCGTTCGGCGACACCACCGCTTCGGCTGCGGGCTGGTTCACCGGGGCGCTGCTGCTCGGACTGGCCATCGCCTGCGCCACGGTGCTCGTGCCGGCGGTACGGGATCTGCGCGGCGTGTCCGTGGCCGAGGCCCGCTCCGGCATCGACCGGGGGCGTACAGCATGGTGGATGCGGTTCGGCGTGGACCTCCTGCTCATCGCCGTCTCGTTCCTGGTGTTCCGGGCGGCCGGCGGCAATCAGTACGCCCTGGTCCTGGCCCCGGAGGGTGTCGCGGCCATCTCGGTGTCCTACTGGGCGTTCCTGGGCCCCTCCCTTTTCTGGCTGGGCTCCGCGCTGCTGCTGTGGCGGCTGGTGTCCTTGGCCCTCGCTCATGGACGCGGCCCGCTGGCCCGCGCGGTGCGGCCGCTGACCGGCACACTCGCGGGCACCACCGCGGCCGGCATGTCCCGTGGGCGCCGCCCACTGGCCCGCGCCGTGGTCCTGCTCGCGCTGGCGGTGTCCTTCGCGGCGTCGACCGCCACGTTCAACGCGACGTACAAACAGCAGGCCGAGGTGGACGCCCGGCTGACCAACGGCGCGGACGTGACGGTCGCCCAGTCACCGGGGACCTACGTCGGTCCGGACGCCGCCCGAGGGCTCGCCGTCGCCGGCGTCCGGCACGTGGAACCCCTCCAGCACCGATTCGCCTATGTGGGCTCGGACCTGCAGGATCTCTACGGCGTCCGCCCGGCCACCATCGCCTCGGCCACGTCGCTGCAGGACGCCTACTTCGCAGGCGGTACCGCAAGGAGCCTGATGAACACCCTTGCCGCGCATCCCGACTCGGTGCTGGTCAGCGAGGAGACCGTGAAGGACTTCCAGTTGGTGCCCGGGGACACGCTCAATCTGCGGCTCCAGGACAGCCGCAGCAAGGCCCTGCGCACCGTGCCGTTCCGCTATGCGGGGGTCGTCAAGGAGTTCCCCACCGCTCCCAGTGACAGCTTCTTCGTCGCCAACGCGAGCTACGTGGCGCGGGCCACGGGCAGTGACGCGATCGGCGCGTTCCTCGTGGACACCGGCGGCACGGGCCAGAAGGACGTCGCCACCCGGCTGCACCGCGCGCTCGGGACATCCGCGACCGTCACGGACATCACGCAGACCCGCTCGTCCGTCGGTTCCAGTCTCACCTCGGTGGACCTGTCGGGTCTGACCCGGATCGAGCTCGTCTTCGCCGTCCTGCTGGCTGCCGGGGCGGGGGGCATCGTCCTCGCTCTCGGCCTGGCAGAACGGCGCCGGACCTTCGCCATCGCCACCGTGCTGGGGGCCTCGCGCCGTCAACTGCGGGGCCTGGCCTTCAGCGAGGCGGGGGTGCTGACGGTGGCGGGGCTGGCCGGAGGTGTGCTGATCGGGTGGGCGCTGTCGGAGATGCTCGTCAAGGTCCTGACCGGTGTCTTCGACCCGCCACCGGCAAGCATCGCCGTGCCGTGGGCCTACCTCGTCCTCACTCTCCTGATCGCCGTCGCGGCGATCGCGGGCGCCGCCATGAACGCGACGCGTCGTGCCACCCGGCCGGCCGTCGAAGAACTCCGCGATCTGTGACACCGGCGCAGCACCGGCCGCGGCGGGAACCATGTCCCTCGTACGGGACCCGCCGCGAGCCGTCCGATGCCGCTTCACGGCCGGGCGCCGCCGCGTCCGGTGCGGTACGCCCTACCCTTCGCAGCATGGCCGCACCGTCTTCCCCGCAGACCAGGATCCTCGTCATCGAGGACGACGAAGTGATCGGGAGGCACCTGGAAACCGGCCTGCGGGGCGGCGGCTACGCCTGCACATGGTGCCGCACCGGCACCAGCGGCATCGCCGAGGTGTCCCGCACCGAACCGGATGTGGTCCTGCTCGACCTGGGCCTGCCCGACAGTGACGGCGTCGACATCGCACGCCGGCTGCGCACCGACCGTCCGTCGCTGCTCATCGTGATCCTGACGGCACGAAGCGACGAGATCGACGTGATCGCCGGGCTCGACGCGGGCGCGGACGACTACCTGGTCAAGCCGTTCAGCCTGTCGGTACTGCTGGCCCGGCTCCGGGCACACCTGCGGCGCCGTCCATCGGTCGCCGCACCCCAGGAAGGCCCGGTGCTGGTGGGTGACCTGACCGTCGACGTCGCGGCACGGCGCTGCCTGCTCGGCGATCACGAAGTGATGCTGCGCCCCAAGGAGTTCGAGGTCCTCGCGCTGCTGGCCCGGCGCTCCGGGACGGCTGTGTCCCGGGAGACGCTGATGGCGCAGGTGTGGGACGAGAACTGGTTCGGTCCCACGAAGACCCTGGACGTCACCATCGCGTCGCTGCGCCGCCGGCTGAGCGAGAGTGCCGCCGCCGGTCGGACAGGGGTCCGCCCGCCTGACATCACGACCCTGCGGGGGCACGGATACCGGCTTGAGACGAGTGACTCCTCCCCCGGACTCGGCGAGGAGGCGAACGGACCGACCGACGATGCATGAGCGAGGCCGAGGGCCCCGTGGCGGGCGGAAAACCGCCGAACGGCTCCACGGGAACCCTGCGCGCGGCTACTACGTCTTGTAGGTCAAAGCATCCGCGAGGCTCGCCGTCGGAAGGGACGCCGCATGCACAAGGTGCCCGACGACGGCCGCTTCCCGAAAGCCGGCCCCGCCGGACCGGGGATCACGAAGTCTTGCCGCCGTGCGCCTCACTGTCGGACAGCAGTCGCTGCAGCATCTGCTCGTCCGCCGTGGAGAGTTCGGAGACGAAGCGGGCCAGCACGGCCTCCCGGTCCGATCCGGCGTCGAGCAGCGTGCGCATCCGCTGGGCGGTGTGGGACGCCTCGTCGCGGGTCGCCGCGTAGGCGTAGCCGCGCCCTTGCCGGTGACGGTGCAGCACGCCCTTTTCGTGCAGCCGGACCAGGATCGTGAGGACGGTGGTGTAGGCCAGGTCTCCTGACAGTCGCTGCTGCACCTGGCCGGCCGTCATCGGTTCGCGCGCGGCCCACAGCGCCGCGAGGACGTCTCGCTCGAGCTCTCCGCGTGCACGACGGGGCGTCGCACCGGACTCCTCACGCTTGTCGGGCACTGCGCTCGCCCCTTTCTCGACTCGGCCCCTCAGGCTACCGCCGGACCCCCTGACGCCTGTAGCGGGCGGGAGCGCACGGGAGCGGCACCATCTACTACATGTTGTAGAGTTTCGCCGCTCCCACCAGCGCACGGAGGAAAGCCCATGTCGAACGTCCGCGGAATGGTTGACCCGAGCACGGCGGACGCCGTCCCCCTCTCCGAGCAGTTGGACACCCCGGGCAGAGTCGTGATCGTCTCCGCCAGCATGGGAGCAGGGCACGACGGCGCGGCCGCCGAGCTGGCGCGGCGTATCTCTCTCAGCGGTACCCCTGTGGACCGGTTCGACCTCCTCGACCTGCTGCCGGCACACCTGGGCCAGGCTCTCGGCACCGCCTACCACCGGCTCCTGGTCCACGCGCCCTGGGCCTACCAGCGGATCTACAGCAGCACCGAGCAGGCGGGCGGGACCGGCCCGGCGGCCGGCGCCGTGCTCCGTGTCGCCGAACGGCGGGTGCTGCGGGCGCTGCCTCCCGATACGAGCGTGATCGTCTCCACCTACCCCGGCGCGAGCCGCATTCTCGGCGCGCTGCGCCTGGGCGGCCGGCTGGGCGTGCCCGTCCTCACCTACCTGACCGACTTCTCCGTGCATCCGCTCTGGGTGGCGCCGGGCGTGGACGCCCACTTGGCCGCGCACGCCGTTCCCGCCGCCCAGGCGCGTGCTCTGGGCGCGTCCGACGTACGGGTGTGCGGGCCGGTCACCGATCCGCGCTTCGCTCCCGCCGGCCCGCAGGAACGGCGAGCGGCGCGCGCCCGGCTGGGTCTGCCGGAGGATGCTCCGCTGGCCCTGCTGGTAGCGGGCTCCTGGGGCGTGGGGCCGGTGCGGCAGGTCGCGGCGGAGATACGTGCCGGCGGTGCCGCGGTCCCGGTCGTCGTCTGCGGCCGCAACACCTCCCTGGCCGAACGGCTGCGGGCGGACGACATCGGGCATGTCTTCGGGTGGACGGACGACATGCCCGCGCTCATGAACGCCGCGGACGTCCTGGTGCAGAACGCGGGTGGTCTCACCTCGCTGGAGGCGTTCGCCTGCGGGCTGCCGGTCGCCAGTTACCGCTGCATCCCCGGTCACGGTCTGACGAACGCCGCCGCGTTGGACGAGGCAGGGCTCGCCGCGTGGATACGCACGCCCGACGCTCTCGCCCCTGGCCTCGCGGATCTCATCCGCGGCCCACGAGGACTGCTGCAACGGGCGGCAGGACTGGACCTGTTCGCCGCCGGACCGGACACCGGCCCCGCGGCCGCCGTCCTGAGGGCGGGTCAGAGCGGCGCATCCGTCCCGCAACCCGGCAGCATGACCGCACGGCGCGCGCTCCTCCCCCGTACGCCGCGACCGGCCGGGCCCCGTCTCGCGCTGTACCGGCTGGCCGCGACCGTCGCCGTGGCGTGCGGGCTCTGGGCGGGCGGCGTCGGGCTGGGGATGGCGGCCACTGCGCACGACTATCCAGGTCTGATGCGCGCGATCGACCACCGACTCGACCCCGACGACTTCACATCCGCCCCGACGTTCGAGGGAAGCCAGCCGTGACCACCGCCCGACTCCTGCGCACCACCGCCCTTGTGGCGCTGCCCGCGCTCGCGGCCGCCCATGCGGCGCCCGTCGTCTCCACTTTCGGGCCGCTGCGCAACCGCGTCATGCCCCGCCTGGCGGGGCAGGGCCGAAGCGACCATGTGGCCCTCACGTTCGACGACGGCCCGGACCCGCTGTCCACGCCTTTCTTCCTGCGGCTGCTCGCCGAACGCAGGGTGCATGCCACCTTCTTCCTCCTGGGCAGCGAGGCACGCCGCTCCCCCGGACTGGTCCGCGACATCGCCCTGGCGGGACATGAGATCGCCGTCCACGGCTGGCGCCACCGGCCGCTGCTGCTGCGCGGCCCCCGAGCCACGTACGACGACCTGGCCCGCGCCCGTGACCTGGTCGCCGACCTCACCGGCCGGCAGCCCCGGTTGTTCCGGCCGCCGTACGGTGTCATGACCACCGCCGCGCACTTCACCGCGCGCCGGCTGGGCCTGACGCCGGTGCTGTGGACGTGCTGGGGCGAGGACTGGAGAGCGCGTGCCACCCCGCGGTCCGTCCATCGCACGGTGACCGCCGATCTGCGCGGCGGCGGCACGATCCTGCTCCATGACTCCGACTGCACGTCCGCTCCCGGTGCCTGGCGGTCCGCCCTCGGCGCTCTGCCACACATCCTCGACACCTGCCAGGAGAGCGGCCAGGCCGTGGGACCACTGCGTGACCACTGGGCGGGCGGCCCGTCCCGCGCCCGCTCCGAGCCGTAAGGGCCGATCCGTCGTCCGCGCGGCCAGTGGTACCGGGGTACTACCGGCCTGCCGATGATCGGCCCCCGGTACCACGGATCGCGCCGTGGCGGAACTTAACGTTGCAGGTGAGGCGGTCGGGCGGTCCGGCCCACGACGACCCAGGAGCGTCCGATGATCGAGGCACACCAGCTGACGAAGCGGTACGGGGAGAAGACCGCGGTCGACGCACTGGACTTCACGGTGCGGCCCGGCACCGTCACCGGATTCCTGGGTCCGAACGGCGCGGGCAAGTCCACCACCATGCGGATGATCGTCGGGCTGGACGCGCCCACCAGTGGATCGGTGCAGGTCAACGGCCGCCGCTACGCCGGGCACGCCGCGCCGCTCCAGGAGGTCGGCGCACTGCTGGAGGCCAAGTCGATCCACCCCGGCCGGTCGGCGTTCAACCATCTGATGGCCCAGGCCCACACCCACGGCATTCCCCGCAGCCGTGTGGAGGAGGTCATCGAGCTCACCGGCCTGCAGTCGGTCGCCAGGAAGCGGGCCGGCGCGTTCTCCCTGGGCATGGGACAGCGGCTGGGCATCGCGGCGGCCCTGCTGGGCGACCCTGCGACCGTGATGCTGGACGAACCCGTCAACGGCCTGGATCCGGAGGGCGTCCTGTGGATCCGCAACCTCCTCACCGGGCTCGCCGCCGAGGGCCGCACCGTCTTCGTCTCCTCGCACCTCATGAGTGAGGTCGCGCTGGTCGCGGACCACCTGATCATCGTCGGACGCGGCCGGCTGCTGGCGGACACCACGGTCCGGGAACTGGTCCGGCAGGCCGGCGGCGACGTGGTCAAGGTCGCGACGGCCGACCCCGCCCGGCTCCGCGAGGTCCTGGCCGGGCCCGGCGTGGAGATCACCGGACGGTCCGGCTCCGAGGAGCTTCTGGTGACCGGTCTGTCGGCACGTGCGATCGGGCTCAGGGCCGCCGGGCACGGCATCGCGCTGTTCGAGCTGGCCCCGCGGACGATCTCCTTGGAGGAGGCGTTCATGGACCTGACCAAGGACGCCGTGGAGTACCACGGCTCCGTGACCGGCATCGAGACCCTCAGGAGTGCCGCATGAGCACCATCGCGCCCGACACGGTTCCCGCGCCGTCCGCCGTACTGCCCGAACGGCCCGCCTACAAGGTGACCGCGGCGCGTGTGCTGCGCTCGGAGTGGGCCAAGCTGTGGTCGCTGCGGTCCAGTTGGATCACCCTCGGGCTGGGTCTGCTGTTCCTGGTCGCGTTCGGTCTGATCGCCGCCTTCCAGTTCAGGTCGAGGATCTCCTCGGGCCGGCCCATGGACCACGACTTCGCCGATGCCACCGCCTTGAGCCTGTCGCTCTTCGGCACCAACTTCGCCCAGCTGGCGCTCGGCGTCCTCGGGGTGCTGGTCGCCGCGGGCGAGTACTCCACCGGCATGATCCGCTCGACCCTGGCCGCCGTACCGCGCCGCCTGCCGGTGCTGTGGTCCAAGGCCGCGGTCTTCGGCGTGATCGCGCTCGTTCTGAGCACGGCCGGCGTCTTCGCCACGTTCCTCGCCGACAGCGGCATCGTCGCGCAGACCCGGGCGGCGATGACGCTCTCGGATGCGGGCGTGGTCCGCAGCCTGCTGGGCGCGGCGCTCTACCTCGGCCTCGTCGGCGTGATCGGTGTCGCCCTGGGCGCGCTCCTGCGTTCGGTGGCGGGCGGCATCTCGGTGCTGGTGGCCTCGCTCATGCTCGTTCCCGGCCTGGTGTCGCTCCTGCCCACCTCGTGGCAGGACAACATCAGCCCCTACCTGCCCAGCAACGCGGGCGAGGCGATGTTCACCCTGCACCACGACGCGACGACGCTGTCACCGCTCGCCGGACTCGTGGTCTTCGTCGTCTGGACGGCGGCCGCGCTGGCCGGCGCCGCTGTCCGGCTGGTGCGCACCGACGTGTGAGCAGCGTGGTCCCGCGGCATCCGGTCCGTTCCGGGTGCCGCGACGGCCTTTCCCCGCCGACGATGAACGAGTGACATCCATGAGCCATCAGGACACCGCCCCCTTCGACCCGGGCCTGCCGCCGTCCGCGGACGGCGATCCGCTGTCCGGCCACCCGGCCTTCCTGCGTCTGGCCGGGGTCAGTCAGCGCGTGCGCCAGGCGGACCGCGATCATCCGTGGGTGCTGGACACGCTGGTGGTGATCGTGGTCCTGCTGGTGTTCTGCGTTCCCGATCTGGTCCACGACGACGACGGCGCGCGCGAGCACCGGATCGCCTTCACCCAGCTGCCGCTGCCCGCGACGGTGCTGTTGCAGGCGGGTCTGCTGCTGCCCCTGCTGTGGCGGCGCAGGCGCCCGGCGACCGCCTTCGGCGCGGTCATGGCGGTGTTCGTGGTGCAGTGGGCCCTCGGCGCGGTGCTCCGGGCGGACGTCGCCCTGCTGATCGCCCTGTACAGCCTGGCGTTGCACGGGCGGCTGCGGCAGTTGGCGTGGGCCTGCGTGGCCATGGCCGGGGGCCTGGCGCTGGTGGCGGTACGGCTGTCCGCCGCGGTGTCCTTCTGGGATTCGTCGTTCTTCCTGTTCAGTACCGCGACCGCGGCCGTCGCGGTCGGCATCGCGGTACGGATCCGCCGTGCCCAGCTGGCCGGCCTGCGGGAGCGGGCGGCCCGCCTGGAGGTCGAGAGGGATCAGCGCAGCAGGCTCGCCGCGGCGAGCGAACGCACCCGCGTGGCCCGTGAGATGCACGACATCATCGGGCACAACCTCTCCGTGATCGTCACCCTTGCCGACGGAGGCGCGTACGCGGTGGCCGCCTCGCCCGAGCGCGGCCGGGAGGCCTTGACGCTGATCGGTGACACCGGCCGGCAGGCGCTGGGCGAGCTGCGCCGTCTGCTCGGCGTGCTGCGTGACCAGAGCGCGCACCAGGCTCCGGAGCTGAACCCTCAGCCGGGCATCGCCGACATCGACGGGCTGTGCGCCCGGATCCGCGCGGCCGGACCGGAGGTCGTCTACACAGCGGGCGGTGACCTGGACACCCTGGACCGCGGATTGCAGCTGATGGCCTACCGCATCGCGCAGGAAGCACTCACCAACACCCTCAAGCACGCCGGACCGCGGACGCGGGCCCACCTCACGGTGGCCGCCGACAGCGCCCGGCTGCGGGTCCGCGTCGAGGACAGCGGGCCGCCCGGCGAGGCTCCGCGCCTCCGGCCGGGAGCGGAGGGGCACGGGCTCGCGGGCATGAGGGAGCGCGCCGCCCTCTACGGCGGCACGGTCACGGCGGGCCCCGGCTCTGACGGCGGCTGGACGGTTGTGGCCGTCCTCGCACTCCCCCAAGAGCTCGACACCGTCGGCGGCCTGACATGACCACTGTTCTGATCGTGGACGATCAGCCCCTGCAACGCTACGGCTTCCGCATGCTGCTCGAGAGCCAGCCGGGCACGGACGTGGTCGGCGAGGCCGGACACGGCACCGAGGCGGTGCGCCTGGCCGCGGAGGTGAGACCGGACGTCGTACTGATGGACATCCGGATGCCCGGCATGGACGGCATCGAGGCCACACGCCGCATCGTCGGCACGGGAGGACGCTCACGTGTCCTCGTCCTGACCACCTTCGACCTCGACGAGTACGCCCATGCCGCGCTGCGCGCCGGAGCAAGCGGGTTCCTGCTCAAGGACGCCCGCCCCGAGGAGTTGCTGGCGGGGATCCGTGCGGTCGCGGAAGGCGACGCGGTCGTCGCCCCGGCCGTGACCCGGCGACTTCTCGACGCCTACGCCCACCACCTGCCGGCCCGCCCTCCCGGTTCCGCCGCGGCCGGCGACCCCCGGCTGAACGCCCTGACCGGACGCGAGCGGGAGATCCTGGTCGCCATCGGAAAGGGGTGGACGAACGGCGAGATCGCGGAGCGCCTGGTCCTGTCGGAATCGACCGTCAAGACCCATGTCGGGCGGGTGCTGATGAAGGTCGGTGCCCGCGACCGCGTGCAGGCCGTCATCTTCGCCTACGACCTGGGGCTCACCCGGCCCAGTCCACCCGAATGACCGCGGTTGATTCCCCAGGGGGACGGCTCGGGCCCGCCGGCCCGAGCCGTCGGCGTCGCGGCTACTCGTTGCGTGCCGTTTCCGGTCCCGTGATCCGTGCGAGAAGCGGCATGGTGGAGGCGATGACGCCCAGCGAGGCCACGAGTCCGGCGAGCACGATCGCGTAGTACCGGACTCCTGGTGCCTGGACCGAGTATCCGAACTGGGCCCGCAGGAAGAGCTGAGCGGCCAGGAAGCCCATGCCGATCGCCACGACGGCGACCACCAGGAGTGGCACGGCGGTCTCCAGAAGCACCACGCGCCGCAGCATCCCGAGCGGAGTGCCGGTCAGCCGCAGCAGGCTGAAGGGGCGTTTGCGGTCGCGCAGGCCTCCGGCCACGTTCACCGCCAGGCTGCAGCCGGCGATGGGAAAACTCACCAGAACGACCACGTCGGCCAGTTGTCGGTAGCCGGCGAGCTGCGCGCCCATTTCGGCGTGATCCTCCTGGACGGTCCGCGGGACGTCCTGGCCGGGGTACGCGTTCATCAGGATGGTGCGCGCGCGTTCGATCGCCGTTGTCGAGCCGTCGGTGGCCACGACGATCTCCACGACCGGAAGGCGGGCGAGGCGTTGGGCGGAGATCCCGGCGGCGGGCCATGCCTCGGGCCAGTGCTCCCATTCGTACGTCCCGAAGGTGCCGAAGTACTGGGCGACCGACGCCGCTTCGGCTCCGGAGGCGCAGGTGTTGTGGGCCGGCATCGTCGCGAGTTGCGCGCACGAGGCCAGGCCTGCCACCGGCGGTGTCGTGGAACCCTGGCCGTCGTAGGCGGGATCCGATGTGCCGAGCGGGTTCGTGTGGATCACCAACACGCCTGTGACGCCCGGTACGGAGTTCAGGTCGTCGAGGGCCGCCTGTGAGGGAGGGGGCACGCTGCCGATCGGACGTCCTGACGCGTGGTCGAAGTCGGTGACGTAGTGGGTGTCGACAGCGCCGGCGACGGAGCGACCGGCTTGCGGGATGCCGCGTTCGGCGTTCAGTGCGCCGATGATCCCGACGGCGGTGCTGGTCACGCACAGGGCGAGGACCAGTCCGCTGACGGCGCGGAAGCCCGCCTTCGGGTCGTCCGAGAGCCGCCGCCCCGCGACGAGCAGCGCCGGCCTGCTGGTGGCCCGGGCCAGGACTCGTGCCCCGGCCATGGTCAGCCACGGGCCGGCGATCACGAGTCCGGTGAGGACCAGCAGGATTCCCGAGACGAAGACCACGATCTGGCCGTCGGTGCTCTCGGGCACCCGGCCGATGACCCAGGAGAGTTCGGCGACGCCCGCGGCCAGTGGGATCACCCGGTAGATCCGCGGCGGGCGGGGCGTGACGCGCCGGGTGACCCCCAGCGGGGAGACCTGTACACGCCGCAGGGCGATCCGCGCCGCGATCGCGGCCCCCACAGGGACGGCGACGGAGACGAGAAGGATGTTGCCGGTGGAGAGCGTGAGGTCGTCGGCGAAGTACGGCGTCCCGGTGAGGTCGACAGCCGCCAACTGCGTGCGGAACAGGGAGAAAAGGCCAAAACCGGCGGCAGTGCCGATGACCGCAGCGACCGTTGATTCGACGGTCGCGATCACTGTGATCTGCCGCGGCGTGGCGCCCACCAGGCGCATCGCGGCGAAGCGCTGCTCGCGGCGGGCGGCTGCCAGCCGGGTGGCCGTGCCGATGAGAATGAGCACGGGGAAGATCAGGGCGGTGCCCGCGACGGAGAGGATGAGCTTGATACCGCTGTTGTCGATGCCTGCCCTGACCGTGCAGTTCGTGCCGTTGCAGTTGCCGGGTGCGACGGTGGTGATCGAGGTGACCCGGGTCGCACCGGGCTGCTTCGCCAACTCGTCGGGGTGGCGGCCGATGACGACGACCAGGGAGTCGGGGCCCGGCAGTGCCGCCGGGCCGACCGTACCGACCTCGTGGCCGGGGTAACGGTCGGCGAGTTCGGCGGCCGGGGTGGAGTGGAGGAGCTTGCCGAGGGCCGGCGACACGTAGAACTCGCCCGGTCCTGGCAGGCGCGCAAGTCCCGGTGGGACCGGGGCGTTCGGGCCGGTGGGGGCGACGTCGACACGGCCGATGAGCCTGCCGTCGAAGCGGTCGGCCCTGAGCAGCCACCACAGCGGGTCCGCGTCCGGTTCCGCGGCAGACGGGTGTGATGCGCTCTTGCTGGTGCCGGTGTTGAGCCAGGCGTTGCGGCTGTTCTGGGTGGCGGTGGCATTGACGGCCGCCAGAATGCTCAGCAGCAGACCGACTCCGACGGCCACGGCGGCCGCGATGACGGCGAGCCGGGCGGCGGCCTCTCTGCCGCCGTTCAGGGTGAGGCGCAGGCCGAGGTTGATCACGAGGCGATCCGTCCTGCGGACAGCGGCGTCACCGTGCCGTCGCGGACGACGACTTCGCGGCTTGCGAAGGCGGCCACCCGCGGCTCGTGGGTGACGAGGACGACGGTGGTGCCCTCCTGGCGCACGGAGTCGACCAGCAGGTCCATGACGTGCTCGCCGGTGAGCGAGTCGAGCGACCCGGTCGGCTCGTCGGCAAACAGCACGCGGGGCCGGGACACCAAGGCGCGCGCCAGGGCGACGCGTTGGGCCTGCCCGCCGGAGAGTTCACCGGACCGGCGTCCCTCGAGACCGTCCAGGCCGAGCCGTCCGAACCACCGCCGGGCCTCGGCAAGCGCGGTCGCCCTGCGGGACTTGGCAAGCAGCAGCGGCAGGGCGATGTTCTCCTCGGCGGTCAACTCGGGGACGAGCTGGCCGAATTGGAACACGAAGCCGAAGTGGTCCCGGCGCAGCGCGCTGCGCTCGGGTTCGCGCTCGGTGTCGAGGCGGTGGCCGTCGAACCAGATCTCGCCGGCGTCGGGGACCAGGATCCCGGCCAGGCAGTGCAGCAGCGTGGATTTTCCGGAACCGCTGGGGCCGGTGACGGCCAGGATCTCGCCGGCGCGGGCGGAGAGGTCGGCTCCCCGCAGCGCCGGGGTCTGCCCGAACGACAGGACCACGTTCCGGGCTTCCACGAGGAAGCCTTCGTCCGTACTCATGAGCGGACCTCCGCGGTGAGGGCGGCGAGGCGTGCCACGGTCTGGTCGATCCACCGGAGGTCGGCCTCCAGGTGGTAGACGCCGTGGTCGGCGAGGAGTGAGTCGATCGTGCTGCCGGTCCTGCGCAGTTCGGTCAGTTCCCGCATCCGCTCCATGTGGGAGGCGCGCTGGATGTCGAGATAGGCACGGGGGTCGCGCTCCAGCAGCAGCGCCAGTACGACCTTGGTGAACAGCACGGTCTGCAGGTGCGGTTCACCCGCGACCGGTTCGGTGAGCCAGGTCTCGACCTGCGTGACCCCCAGCTCGGTGATCACGTACCGCTTGCGGTCCGGGCCCGACCCGGGCTCGGCCTCGCCGACCTCGACCTTGCCGTCGCGGGCGAGGCGGCTCAAGGTCGAGTACACCTGCCCGGCGGGCAGCGGCTTGCCCCGGCCGAAGTAGGCGTCGTAGTCGCGTTTGAGGTCGTAGCCGTGGCTCGACTCCCGTTCGAGGAGGCCGAGGAGCGCCAGAGGAACAGTCATACCTCAGTGTCTACACTCAGTATCTACTCGACGTCAACGAGCATGTCGGCAAGGGTCATTGGGGAGGGCCGGGTGGTGGGCCCCCGCCCACCGAGCCTTATAAGGCCGTCTTAAGGTTTCCCGAGAGTTCCCTTGAGTTCCGGGCGGTCTGCTGGATCGCGGGCGCCGGCGGCCGCCGGTTCGCCCGTGAACCCGAAGGAGACCACGCATGAGCAGCAAGGCGCGTTGGATCACCGTGGCGGCCGCGGCCGCCACGGTGGGCTGCCTGACGGCGTCCGCAGTCGCGGCCCCGTCGCCCGGCCCGGCCAAGGCGGGGGCCGCCACAGCCGTGGAGGCGAAGGTCAAGCCGGGCACGTCCGGAAAGGCCGCAGAGGCGGAGAAGGCACAGAAGGCCGGAAGGCCTGGGAAGCCCGGGGGGCCCGCGGAGGACCGTGCGCGGATCGCGGCGTCACTGGCGAAGGGCATCGCCTCCCGCCTGGGCGTGAGCCTCGCGTCCGCGCAGGAAGCGGTGAAGGAACTGTTCGCACTGGCCGACGGCCCGGGCGGCGGCGTCGACCCGAACAGCCGTCAGTTCGCCGCCGTCGCCGGCAAGCTCGGGGCCACCCCCGCGCAGCTCGAGAAGGCCCTCACCGCGACCAAGCGGGCGATCGGGGGGCACGTCGACGGCGGCAAGCACGGGGGCAAGGGCAAGCCGGGAGACGGCAAGAGCGTCATCAAGCACGAGGGCTCGGACGGTGACGAGGCCGTGAAACTCTTCGCGACGGGCGTCGCCACGCGGCTGGATGTCGGGACCGCCGCGGCGGAGCGAGCGGTCAGGGAGCTGTTCACGCAGGCCGGCCGACCCGGCGGCATCGAGGTCGGCAGCGCGAGGTTCCGGGCCATCGCCAAGGAACTCGGGGTCAGCGCGGCCCGGTTCGAGAAGGCCCTGTCCGGCACCAAGCAGGAGCTGGCCGCCCAGGGACCGTCCGCGAAGGGCTGAGCCCATCGCGCGGGGCGGCCGGCCCGGAGCAGTCCGCTCCGGCCGCCCTTATCCCTTGCTGACCTCACGGACGGGACGATGACGGCCATGCGTGTGCTGGTGGTGGACGACGACGACGCGGTGCGCCTGGCGCTCTCCCGGGCCCTGGCGCGGGACGGCCACGAGGTGGTCGAGGCGGCGGACGGGACCGGGGCCCTGGCGGCACTCGGCGCCGGCCGCGCTGACGCCGTCATCCTCGACGTGCTAATGCCGGAGCCCAACGGGCTGGAGGTGTGCCGAAGGATCCGCGCCCGGGGAGACCGCGTGCCGATCCTGATGCTCACGGCGCGCGACCTCGTCGAGGACCGGGTGGCCGGGCTGGACGCGGGCGCCGACGACTACCTGGTCAAGCCCTTCGCCCTGGACGAGCTCAGGGCTCGTGTCCGTGCGCTGCTGCGCCGCGGTGGCCCTCCGCAGGCGGAGCTGATCCGCTTCGCCGACCTGGAGCTGGACGTCGCCGCCTGCCGCGCACGCCGCGGCGATCGGACGCTGGAACTCACGCGTACCGAGTACGCCCTGTTCGAGCTCTTCCTCCGCAACCCCCATCGCGTACTGAGCCGCTCGCTGATCTTCGACGCGGTGTGGGGCTACGACTTCGGCCCGTCCTCCAACGCCCTGTGGGTCTACATCAGTTACCTGCGCGCCAAACTGGAGGCCGACGGCGAGCCACGACTGCTGCAGACCGTTCGCGGACTGGGTTACGTACTGCGGGAGGAGCCGTGACTCTGCGCAACCGAGTCGCCCTGGCCGGTGGCGCCGTGGTCTTCGCGGCCCTGCTGCTGGCCTCGCTGGTCATCTACCCGTCGCTCGGCGCCGGCCTGCGCCGGCAGAGTGATGACGTGCTGACGTCCGCCGCCGACCGTGACGCGTCGCAGCTGCTGAAGGACTTCAAGTTCAAGATGGAGCAGATGGAACGGGAAGGCACCCGTCTGACCGTGCCGACCTCGCCGGTCACCGTCGGCTCCACACAACTGCAGTTCGTGGCGCCTCCGGTGGCAGCCGGACCGGGCGGCGGCTTCATTCCCGTCAGCAGGCACGACGTCGAGGTCGCTCTGGGCAAGGCCCCGGCGTATTTCCAGGACGCGGAGTACGGAGGGGTGAGGTACCGCGTCTACACCGCGCCGTTGAGCGGCTGGGACGGTGCGCTGGTCAGAGCCGCCATCCGGCAGTCCGTCGTCACCTCCACCCTGGACCGGCTCACCGTCCTCCTGGCCGTGATCACCGCCGGCGGCACCCTGCTGGCCGCCCTCGGCGCCCGCCTCCTGGCCGGCCGGGTGCTGCGCCCCGTACGGCAACTCACCGACACTGTCGAACACATCACGGCGACCCAGGACCTCACCGCGCGCATCGACGTGCACGGCCGCGACGAGATCGCCCGGCTGGCGCGCTCCTTCACCGCGATGATGGCCGCGGTCGAGGAGTCCGTGACCGCACAACGACGGCTGGTCTCCGACGCCTCACACGAACTGCGCACCCCGCTGACGAGTATCACCACCAACCTGGAACTGCTGAGCGAGGGCCCCGGCGTGGCCGACCCGCAGGCGCCCGCGCTGGTCGAGCAGGCCCGCACGCAGACCCGGGAACTACGGGACTTGGTCAACGACCTGGTCGAACTGGCCCGTCACGGGCAGCAGCACCTTCACACCGAGGACACCCGCCTCGATCTCCTGGCCGAGCGGGTCGTCGCGCGTATCGCCCGGCGCAGCCCTCAGGTCTCCCTGCGGACCGAACTGGCCCAGTGCCTGGTGCACGCCGACCCCGATGCGCTGGAACGGGCCATCGGCAACCTCGTCGACAACGCGGTCAAGTGGAGCCCGGACGGCGGCCAGGTGCTGGTCCGTGTCGCCCCCGACGGCACGGTCACGGTCACCGACCAGGGCCCCGGCATCCCGGAGGACGACCTGCCCTTCGTCTTCGACCGCTTCTACCGCTCGCCGACCGCCAGGTCCCTTCCCGGCTCCGGACTCGGGCTCGCCATCGTCAAACAGGTCGCCGAGATGCACGGCGGCCGCGTCACCGCCGAACCGCAGGAGCACGGGCTGTGCATGCGGCTCTGCCTCCCTCCCACCACGTGAGCCGGGGCGCCGGCATCCGGGGCGGGTGCCGACTGCCCGATCCGCGGCGTCGGGCTTCTTGAATACTCAGCACTGAATGAGTATGCGGACGGATACGCACCAAACGACCGGGTCCTTACCGTTGCGATCATGAAACCGACTCCCCTCCCGCGCAGGCGGGCCGTCGTCTGGCAAAGCCTGGCGTTCATGACAGCCTTGTACGGCCTGCTCATTGGCGGGTTGACCCTGTGGGTCATGCAGCTTCCCAGATCGGTCGGATACGGGGAATGTGAGGGAATCGGCTTCGGCTGCACCCTCAGCCCGCATGAAACCTGGGTGGTGTTCGTGGTGCCGGTCCTTCGCCTTGTGATTCTCCCCGTGGCACTGCTTGCCTCCACCGTCATGCTCGGGTACCAGGTGACCCGAAGGCAGCCCAAGTCGGCCTGGACCATAGGGACGATGTCTGCACTTACCGGCTGGCTCGCCGGGCCGAGCGTATTGTTGCTTCTGTCCATACTCTGAAACGGATGACGCCCGAGGTCCGGAGGCGTCATCGGGCGAACCCGCGCCTTCCGCCGCTCCTATGGCCCGCCGACCCCGCCCGGTATCGTGCGCGAATTCGACTCCCTGCTGCTCGACATCCACCTGTGAGGGGAAACCGGCATGCGTGTGGGCATCACGGGGCATCGTGGGCTGTCGCCGGAGGTCGAGGCACACGTCCGTGCCGAGCTCGCCAAGCTGGTCGACGCCACCGGGGCGGAGGACCTGATCGGCATCAGCTGCATCGCCGACGGCCCGGACACCTGGTTCGCCCAGGCCGTCGTCGCGCACGGCGGCCGCCTCGAAATGGTCATCCCGGCCACCGAGTACCGCGAGAGCCTGCCCGCATCGCACCACCCCGTGTACGACGAGCTGATGGCCCGTGCCGCCGACGTCCACCACACCGGGTTGCGCGAATCCGACTCACAGGCCCACCAGGCAGGCAGCGAGATCGTCGTGGGCCTGGTCGATCAACTGATCGCCGTATGGGACGGGCAGCCGGCCCGCGGCTACGGCGGCACCGCCGACGCCGTCGCCTACGCGCACGGCGTGGGTGTACCCGTACGGATCGTGTGGCCCGAAGGCGCCACCCGCGACTGAACCACCGATCGCGCTGCGCTTCCCGTCCAACTCCCGGGCCTGCTCGGGCCACACCAGCGTGTGGAGGACGTATCTGCTTCTGCACCATCATCAACAGAGCCAGGTGGAGCCCTTTTCCATTACGGTTTGCCAATACCAACCGGCCGCAAGCTTTAGCCAAGAGGTTCAGATGCTCTACCAGAGCCCTGCCGACTTTCGCGCCGAGTACGCCAGAGTGCACGACCGCGACAGAACCGATGGATTCGGCGCGGTGTCCGCACTGGAAGAGGTGATCGTCGTCAGCGAGACCCCGGAGACGGCGCGGATCGAGGCACGCTGGTTCACGTACGGCCACGACCCGGATTCCGGGTCCTATGACGTTTATGAGCGCACCGCCTTCGTCCTGATCAAGCGTCACGACGGGTGGCGCCTGCACTCCGAGGAACGTCTCGGCTACGAGTGACAACCGACCCAGTGCCCTGGGCCCGGCTCCACGTACGGCCGCGTCGCTGTCGTCACCGGCCTGCTCGCCCACCGGGCCCTGGGCTCACTGAAGACCTGCGCGAGCACGATCCCGAGAGCCGGGCGGACCGCTGGCGCTGGTCGCGCGGAGCGCGCGGGAGTGACCTGCATGGCAGTACCGCCGAGCCCGCCGAGACTGCCCACTTCTCCGTCGCGCCGCGGCTCGCCGTGCCACTCCCCCGCCGGCACACCCGGCGTGCTCGAAGACACCGCCGCCGTGCCACACCATCGGCCAGGAACACACCGGCAACCAGGGCGTCCGGAGCGCACCGTGGCCTTGGTCGACGCCTGGGGAAACAGTTCCTCGGCGGAACCGTGGGCGACGGTCCACCCGCCGGCCAGGATGAGGATCCGGTCAGCGAGTTTCTCCGATCCGGCGAGATCGTGAGTGGTCAGTCGCCCCCGCGTTGAGGTCCGGGGTGGGCCGATGGACCAGACTCTGGAATGCTGCGTCCACCTGCAAGCCCCCCACCGAAGGGCCCCCATGCCACAGTCCCTGTGGAAGCGGCACGGCCTGGTGCTGGCCGCCGGCGCCACGTGCGTCCTCGTCAACGGCGAAGGCATCGGACCTCTATGGCTCGTCGGGCTCGCCCTGCTGGCGGCAGGTCTGCTCATGCGGCAGGCGATGACGCGTGCTCAGCGCCCGCCACGTGAACAACCCCCGCCACTGGCGCTGGACATCCCCGTGAACGGCCGTTGGACGGCACGCAACGGGCCCGCCACCAAGGTGCCCAGCCATACTCACCACCTCGCGCAGACGTACGCCCTCGACCTGGCCCGCCGCCCGGCGCCGGAACCTGTGTGGCTGTGGCCGCTGACACGTCGTCCCGAGTCCTATCCGTCCTTCGGAGAACCGGTGCTGGCGCCGGCGAGCGGTCGGGGGGTCGCCGCCGATGACCGCCATCGGGACCACCTGACGCGAACCTCCCTGGCCGGCCTGCTCTACGTACTGCCGGAGGGCTTCGTGCGCTCCCTCGGTCTGCCCCGCCATCTGCTGGGCAACCATCTGATCCTCGACTTGGGCGAAGGGGCCTACGCCGTCTTTGCACACCTGCGGCGCCACTCGCTGAAGGCGGACGTCGGGGACAGCGTGACGGCCGGTCAGCAACTGGCCGAATGCGGCAACTCGGGCAACTCCTCCGAGCCCCACCTGCACTTCCAGCTCATGGACAGCCCCGACATCACCTCGGCCCACGGCCTGCGCTTCACTTGGCGGTACCAGAACGACGACGGCCACGAGCACGAGGGCATTCCCGCCGACAACACCTGCTTCGTCCCCGTCCGGACCGCCCTCGCCGACTCGTCGGAGCCCCACGCCGCGTCATAGCCGGGACCGAGTGCAATGCGGACCGACTGGGGCGCGCCTCCGGAAAAGGTGGCGGCTGCTACGGCGGCAGTCAGCGGTTCCCGCGTCGGCTGCGGATGCTGAGGGCGACAACGGAGACCAGGAACCAGAAGGCACCGAAGGCCGAGTATCCGGCGACGGTGGACAGGCTGCTCGTCGCGGAGGCGGACGTGGCGGCGACGGTGGCGCCGGCGAGCACGGACTGTGCACCACTGATGATCATCGGCCACTGGGCGCCGACGGTGCGCCGGCGCCGGATCGCCACGACGAGCTGGATGGCGCCGGAAAGCAGGGCCCAGACGCCGAACACGAGCAGGGCTGTCGCGACGGTGGAGAACACGGCGATGATCATTGCTGCGGTCGTAGCCAGGCCGAGACCCACGTTGACGGTACTCACGGGGTTCGCGGTGCCGGTGCCGGCCAGGCGACGCTCGAGGAGTGTGGCGACGGCGTCCCACAGGGGGTAGACGACGAGCAGCACGGCCGCGATCGCCGTGGGCCTGTCCGTCGACACGAGTGAGGCGGAGGTCGCGAAGAGGAGTGCCACCCAGATGAGCGAGAAGACGACTCGGATCAGGTGGAGCGATCGGAGCCCGGAGGGCGACGTCATGGCCGTGGTCGAAGTGGCCGAGGTTACGGTGGTGGTCTGAGTCATCGGGTGTCCCGTGGTGATCGTGACGGTGTGAGACGGTCGCCTCGATGAGGAGTCTCAGGCGCCTCGGGAGGCGCCGCGTACTTCGAACGAAGTAGTTCTGCCGTCCGCTTCGACGGCATGTGCCCCGCCGTCCCGATCTACATCATTCGAAGTACACGACCGCCGCAGACGTGGACGAGAATCGGCTCATGGACAAGGCGCGGAACAGTCAGGACGGGCTCACGGCACCGCTGTGGGTCCGCCGCCCCGAGGTGCCGCACCGGGTCGCCTACACGCTGGCCGCGCTGGTGTTCACCGGCCAGATCGTGGCGGCGGTCCTGCGGGGTTCGGACTGGCCGACGGTCCTCTCCGTGCTCCTCGCCGGCGCCGGCGTCACCCTCTCGTGGTGCAAGCCGTGGGCGGGACTCGTCGTCACGAGCGCGGCGTCCTTCGCCGTCACAGCGGTGGGCCACGACCCCTTCTCGGTGTGGATGATGGCGGTGCTCGTACTGTTCTCGGTCACCCTCAGGGGAAAGCAGCCGCTGGCCGCCACCGGCATCGTGGCGGCGTTCTTCCTCGGGGCGTTCATGACAGTCGGAGGATTCCGTGGCGGCGCGGTCGTGGGAGCCGCCGCCTTCTTCTCGGCTGTGGGCGGAGGGGCGACGGGAGCCGCGCTCCGCATCCACCGCGACCACTGGTGGACCCTGGAGGAACGGGCCGAGAGCGCCATCGCCACCCGCGAGATCGAAGCCACCCGGCGCGTGACCGAAGAGCGGCTCCGCATCGCCCGAGACCTCCACGACGTCATCGGTCACCAGGTCGCGATGCTGAGCCTGCATCTCGGCGCGGCGGAGATCGGGCTGCCCGAAGACGCCGATTCCTCCCGGCAGGCCCTCGTCTCGGCCAGGTCCAGCGCCCGCACCGTCATCGTCGAAACACAACGCATCCTCGCGCTCCTCCGCCTCGGGGACGACGTCCCCGACGGCGAGGCACTGCGGCCGACCCCGGCGCTCAGCGGCTTGGAAGGCCTCATCGCCTCTTTCGAGAGCATCGGCCTCGACATCCGGTCCTCCATCGACATTCCCGCCGGCTTCGTGGAGCCCAGCGTCGGCGTGACGGTCTACCGCGTGGTTCAGGAAGCACTCACGAATGCCTACCGGCACGGTGAGGGGACGGCGACGGTGGATGTGGGCGAGCGCGACGGCAGGATCTGCGTCACGGTGGAGAACCGCGTCGGTCAGTCGCCCGGCGGCTCCGGGTCGGGCAGCGGACTCGGCCTCGTGGGGATGCGCGAACGCGTCGAGTCCTCCAGCGGGCGGCTGACGATCGACAGTCACGACGGGCGATTCCGGGTCCACGCGGAGTTCAGCCCCTTGGGAGCCGTCGTCCGATGACACGCATCCTGATCGTCGACGACCAGGACGACATCAGGGCCGGCATCCGGACGATGCTCCGGCTCGACCCGGGTCTCGTTGTCGTGGCCGACCTCTCCGACGGACTCCAGGTCGTCCCCTTCCTCCGGGAGCACCCCGTCGACTTGGTCCTGATGGACATCCGGATGCCCGGCATCGACGGTGTCGAGGCCACCCGCCGGATCCGCGCGGAGCATCCGCCCGAGAAGACGCGGGTGATCGTGCTGACCACGTTCGATCAGGACGACATCGTCCTCGCGGCCCTGCGCGCGGGCGCCAACGGTTTCCTGAGCAAAACCGTGAGCCCCGCTGAACTCGTCGCCGGAATCGCCGAGGTCGTCGGCGGAGGCGGTGCGCTGTCGGCCGCCGCGACGGCCGCGCTCATCGGGCACATGACCCACAGCCCGCCCCCGGTGATCGACAAGGAACTCCTGCGGCGCTTCGACGCTCTGACCCCCAGGGAACGGGACGTGGTCGTCCTCGTCGCAAGCGGTCTCGGCAACGACGAGATCGCGGCCCAGCTGTCCGTGTCGCCGTTCACCGTGAAGACCCACGCCGTGCGGGCCATGACAAAGGTCGGCGCACGTGACCGGGCTCAGCTCGTCTCGTTCGCCTTCCGGGCCGGCCTGTACCCCTGAGCCCTCAAGGCCGTTGTTGGGGGGCGGCGCCGGCCCGCCGGCACACGCCTTGAATCCATCTGGCATATGCGGAAAAATTGGACACACGGCACATGGTGCTGAAGGCAAGCGAGAGGAGTGCTTCATGATCGCCAAGCTGCTCGCCAAGTTGTCCTTCACCCGCAACTACGGTGCGTACGGGGCCCACGACTGGGGCACGCACACCGCCGACGACAGGGTGTGACCACACGGTCGGCGGGCGCCCCCGGGCTCCCGTCGGCTCGTGACCACGCTCCCTACGGCACAGGCCTGACCGCTCCAAGAAGTCAGGGGCCGATCCCATGGGCCGTGTGAACGAGCCACCGCGGTTGCCGGGAGGCAGCTTCGCGGCTTGGAGCCGCGACCGGCTTGAACTGGCGCGTCGCGGCGCTGAGGAGTGCGGGGACGTCTGGCAGCTCGAGTCGGGTGTCTACGTAGCTGCCACGGCCGGGGTGTGCGAAGCGGTCCTGCACCGCGCACAGGATTTCCCCAAGCCGTCCTCGCCCCTCTTCCCGTCGTTGAAGCGGGCCGGCGGAGCGCCGCTGCCCGAGGAACGGGCGCACGCTCGCGCCGCCCGCATGCGTGGACTGCGCCCGCAGGCGGTCGCGGCCCGGATCGGTGAGATCGCGCCCGGGACCGCTCGTTTTGCCGACCAGTGGCCCACGGACCGGGACGTCGAGATCCTGCCCCTGGTCCGGCCCGTCCTGGCGGAGATCGGCGTGCGCTACCTCTTCTCCGAGGATGCTCCCGCCCTGCTGCCCTTCGCCTGGCAGCTCTTCGTGGCCCGGGAGGTGCTCGTACGTCCCTCGCGCTGGGTATGGCCGCGCTGGGTGCCCACACCGGCACGGCGCTTCCGCACACGGCGGCAAGTCGCCTTCACCGACGCTCTGCGGCCCGTCGTCCGTCGGCGGCGTTCATCGGGCCGGCTCGGTGACGACGTGCTGGGACAGATGCTCCGGCCTTCCCCCCGCTACGGCTCGCTGTCGGAAGAGGTCATCCTCGACACCTTCCCCGGGATCACCGTCGCCACCTTCGAGACACCCTCCCGGGCAGCCGGATGGACCCTGCTCCACCTGGCCCGATACCCGCAGGCCGCGGACCGCGTCGCGGCCGAGGCCGCCCTCCTGCCCGCCGACCCGGCCACGACGACCAGCACCCACCTCGACAACCTGCGGTACACCCAGGCGCTGGTACGCGAAGTGCTCCGGCTGCACCCTCCGAGCTGGCTGCTCACCCGGCGCGCCCCGCGACAAACTCAGCTCGCCGACTACACCATCGACGCCGGATCCACCGTGCTCGTCTGCCCCTACACCGCCCACCGCGATGCACGGGAACACCCCGAACCGGACCGGTTCCGGCCCGAACGCTGGCTGGACGATTCGGGCCCGTCGGCGAAACCCGGGGTCTTCCTCGGCTTCGGTACCGGGCCGCACGGCTGTGAGGGAGCCGCTCTGGCCATGGCCATGCTCACACTCATGACCGCGCAGACAGCCCGCCGCTTCCACGTGAGCGAGCCACCCGGCACGGAACCCGGCTACCGGGTCACCACCTTCGAGGGTCTCGCAACCGCCGGCCTGCACCTGCGTGCCACCTTGCGCAGTTGAGGGCAGGCCATCTCACATTCCACACGCGCTCGGCTCGCCGGCTCATGGTTCGCTCATCGTGCCGGCGAAGAAGACGTGTTCCCGCAGGCGCCCCTCCTCGGTGAAGCCGGGGGCCCAGACGGCCTGCTCCTTCGCCCACCCGTATCGATGCCGTCGTTATGCTGGTTTGTGATGGTTTTCCGCCGTGCCGTGCCCCTTGGTTCCCGTCCGACGCCGCGGACAGCGGCCGCAGCGCCGGCTTGAGGGTTCGCAGCTCCCGCTCCCTGTGGAGGTCGGGGTGAAGGTTGTCGTCGATCTTTCGCGATGTGCGGGGTATGCGCAGTGCGCGTTCCTGGCTCCGGAGGCGTTCCGGATGCATGGCGAGGAAGCCCTCCTGTACGACCCGAACCCGGACGACGCCTCGCGCGACCGGGTGCTGCGCGCCGCGGCCGCCTGCCCGGTCCAGGCGATCCTGGTCGACCGGTTGGAGGCGCGGCACTCATCGGCGGAGGCCTCACCGTCATGACCGGTGCCGACAACCTGGCGTTCAAGCGCGATGGCCGCATCGTGGTCGTCGGGGCTTCCCTGGCGGGGCTGCGCGCCGCCGAGGCGCTGCGCGACGAGGGTTTCACCGGATCGTTGACCATGATCGGTGACGAGCCGGGCGAACCCTACGACCGGCCTCCCCTGTCCAAGCAGGTACTGACCGGATGGGTGCCGGCCGGGAACACCACGTTGCCCCGCCGCCGCGGCATCGATGCGGAGTGGCTGCGGGGCGTGCCCGCCGGCGGGCTGGACCTCGCGACGCACCACGTGCGTCTCGCCGACGGACGCGAGGTTCCCTTCGACCGGGTGCTGATCTCCACCGGGGTACGGGCCCGGCCGTGGTTCGTCGAGTCCGAGGCGGCCCTGGACGGCGTGTTCGTCCTCCGTACACGCGAGGATGCCGAGAGCCTGCAGCAGGCCCTCGCCGCCGGGCCCTCCCGCGTGCTGGTCATCGGTGCGGGATTCACCGGCTCCGAGATCGCCTCCGTCTGCCGCGAGCGGGACATCCCGGTGACCGTCGTCGAACTCGCGCCGGCCCCGCTGGTCGGGGCGCTCGGCGCCATGATCGGCGAGGTCGCGGCCGCCATGCAGCGTGCTCACGGTGTCGACCTGCGGTGCGGTGTCGAAGTCGCCCGGCTGGAGGGCGACGCGCAGGGACGGTTTCGCCGTGCGCACTTCGACGACGGCAGTACGGTCGACGCCGATGTGGCGGTGGTGGCGCTCGGGAGCATCCGGAACACCGAGTGGCTGCGGGAATCGGGACTGGCGGCGGGCGTGTGGGGCATCACCTGCGACACGGGCTGCCGCGCCCTCGACGTCAACGGCCGCGTCACCGACGACGTCTTCGCCGCGGGAGACGTGGCGCGTTGCCCGAACCCCCTCTACGAGAACCGGCTCATCTCGATGGAGCACTGGGTCGACGCCGTCGAGCAGGCAGAGGTCGCGGCACACAACATGGTCAGCGTCCCGGAGGACCGCCGATCCCACCTGTCCGTCCCGCTGTTCTGGTCGATCCAGTTCGGCGTCAACATCAAGTCCGTCGGTGTGCCGACCTTCGCCGACGAAGTGGCCGTCACCCAGGGATCGCTGGACGACCACCGCTTCGTCACCGCGTACGGCTACGAGGGCCGCGTCACGGCCGCGGTGAGCTTCGACAACGGCAAGTGGCTCGACCACTACCGGCGTTTGATCGAGACGGCCGCACCGTTCCCGCCTCCCTGCCCCACGCCGGACCGGCCGGCCGACATGAGACCGCTGCCCGTCGACCTCCCCGGGCCCACCCTGCTCGCTCAGGGCGCCACGGTGGTCGTCACCGGCCAGGACCCGGGCGGGCGCCGCGTCACGGCCGCGCGCCGGCATCGGCAGCCGGAGGAGCGGACGACCACAACCGGCAGGCCCGGCATCCTGCAGCGGATCTTCGACTACTCCGCCCGGGCGGACCCGTACCCGCTGTACGCCGAGTTGCGTGAGACGCCGGTGGCCCGGCAGGAGGACGGCAGCTGGGTCATCAGTACGTACCGCGAGATCACGGACGTGCTGAATGACCCGCATCTGAGCTCCGACCTGGGCAATCTGTCGGATCCGCCACCGCCGGTCGAGGGAGCGGCCACGTCGTCGTTCATCCACATGGACCCGCCCGAGCACGATCGCCTGCGGCGTATGGCGACGCGTCACTTCGGCCCTCCGCATACCCCGGGGCTGGTGATCGGCATGGAGGACGCCCTGACCACCGTCGCCGTGGGCCTCATCGACGATTTCGCGGGCAAGGAGCGGATCGACATCGTCGACGATTTCGCCTTCCCGTTCCCCGTGACCGTGACCTGTCGCCTGCTCGGCGTGCCCCGCGCGGTCGAACCGGATGTCCACCGCTGGGTGAGCGATCTGATGAACTCGGTCGACGACAACCCTGAAACCGATCCGAAGGAGAAGCTGGACAAGGGCGTACAGGCCCGCAAGGACTTGTGCCGGTGCCTCGTCGAACTGGTGGAACAGAGCCACGGCCGGCCGGGAGACGGCCTGCTGTCACGACTGGCCAACGACGACGGGCCCGACGGCCGGATGGCCGACGCCGAGATCGTCGCCACCGCCAGACTGCTCCTCGTCGCCGGCCATGAGACCGTCGTCAACCTCATCACCAACGGCATGCTCACCCTGCTGCGCCACCCGCAGGTGCTGCGGCGACTGCGCGAGGAACCGGGCCTCGTCGTGCCACTGGTCGAGGAACTCCTGCGCTACGAGCCCCCCGTGCAGATCATTCCCTGGCGAGTGGCATACAGCGACCTCACCGTCGCCGACACCGTCATCCCCCAGGGCTCCCAGATCATGCTCATGCTGGCCTCCGGCAGCCGCGATCCGAAGCGCTTCCATGATCCGGACCGCTTCGACCCGGATCGGCACGACAACCGGCACCTGGGGTTCGGCAGCGGCATCCACCTTTGCTTCGGCGGCCCGCTGGCCCGGCGGGAGACCCAGATCGCGCTGACCGGACTGGTACGCCGGCTCGACCGCCCCAGCCTGGTCACCGACCCGCCGCCGTACCGGCCAAGCCCCGTTCTCCGGGGTCCGGTCCATCTCGACATCGAGCAGGGTGACGGCTGACACGGCAGCGAACGAGAGCAGTTGAAAGGGCGCGCCCGTTGACCACGGCATTCGCGCCCGCCTCAGCCGCGAGCCTCGCGGTTCAGCTGTTCAATATGTTCCGGTTGCATGGTGATTGCTGCGGCCGCTGCCGAGGCGCGCACGGTCTCCGGGCGGGTGGCGCCGGAAAGCACGATGAGCGACGGGGACCGGGTAAGGAGCCAGGCCAGGGCGATCTGAGCCGTCGTGGCGCCGTAGTGTGCCGCCACATCCTCGATGGTGCGAGCGAGCGGGGAGCTGATGGTGCTCATACCCCGCAGTGGGGAGTAGACGAGGAAGGCGATGTCGTGGCGTTCACAGTGTGCGAGGACCTCGTCATCGCCTGGGGCGAAGAGTGAGTAGGGGTTCTGAACGGTGGCGATGGTCGCCTCGGTTCGGGCTTCGGTGAGCTGGGTCCGGTCGACGTTGGACAGGCCGATCAGGTCGATCTTCCCTTCCTGTTGGAGTTCGGCCAGGGCGCCGGCACTTTCGCTGATCGGTACGTTCGGGTCGGGCCAGTGCAGGTGATAGAGGTCGATCCGCTCGACGTCCAGGGCGCGGAGGCCGGCTTCGCAGTGGCGGCGCAGGGTCGCGGGTCGGCCGTCGACGGGGAAGGTGTCGCCGCTGCGGTAGTGGCCGCCCTTGGTGGAGATCAGCGGGCGGTCGGCCGCGGGGACGCCGCGGAGTGCGCGGGCGATGAGGCGTTCGTTGTGGTTGTCCTCGGTGGCCGTGGTGTAGGCGTGGGCGGTGTCCAGGAGCCGAATGCCCGCATCGATGGCCGTGGTGATGACATCCGCCGCTCTGGCCGGTTCGTCGGCGTGATCGAAGGTCAGGGCCGCCAGACCGAGGCCCAGCGGGTGGACCTCGGTCCGGCCGATGCGGCGTGGTGTCAGGCTCACGCCGCACGCTCCGTGACCCCGGCCGTGTCCACGAGATGCTCCCCGGCGGGGACAGAGATGGCCGACCGCCCGGGCAGCTCGATGATGCCGGTGCATCCCGGGGGCACGATGACGGTGGCGACGAGTTGGTCTCCGGTGAGCTCCCAGGACAGCGCGGCGGTGCCGTAGGGGGTCTCGTGCCGGGTGCGTGCCCAGGTGATGCCGCCGCCGGGGCGGGGGCGGTAGGTGATGGCGCGGTAGCCGGGTTCGGCCGGGGCGATGCCTCCGACGACGCGGTGCAGCCAGTCGGCGACGGCACCCAGCGCGTAGTGGTTGAAGGAGGTCATGCCGCCGGGGTTGAGGGTGCCGTCCGGGCGGAGGCTGTCCCAGCGTTCCCAGATGGTGGTGGCACCCATGGTGACCGTGTAGAGCCAGGACGGGCAGTCGGTCTGGGTCAGCAACCGGTAGGCGACATCAAGGTGGCCGGTGTCGGTGAGCGCGTCGCAGATCAGGGGGGTGCCGACGAAGCCGGTGGCGATGCGGGCGTCGTCCTCCAGGACCAGTTCGGCCAGCCGGTCGCCCGCGAACTGGCGCAGGCCTGGATCTTCGAGAAGGCCAAAGGCAAGGGCCACACAGTAGGCGGTGGGGCTGTCGCTGGTCATACGGCCGCCGGCGCGTACGTAGCGGCGGCGGAAGGCGTCGGAGACCTCGTCGGCCAGCGTCCCGTACTGGTGTGCCGCGTCCTCGTGGCCGAGAGCTCGGGCTGCCCAGGACAGGTGACGAGCGGACCAGGCGAAGTAGGCGGTCGCGATGAGGTAGCGATCGGTACGGGCACCGGCCGGGTCGTCCGGCGGGGCGATGGGGTCCAGCCAGTCGCCGAGCTGGAATCCGGTGTCCCACAGCCGACTTGATCCGGACAGGCGTTCCATCAGGTCCACCCATGCCCGTCCCATGGGGAAGTGACGGCGGAGCAGTTCGAGGTCACCATAGCGCTGGTAGAGCACCCATGGGGTGAGAGTGGCCACGTCGCCCCAGGCGGCGCGCGGTTGGATGGGGGTCCACATCGGGGCACCGGGGATGACGGGTACGTACCAGGGGATGGTGCCGTCGGGGAACTGCTCGACGGCGACGTCGTCCAGCCACGAGTCCAGCATGCCGACGCAGTCGTACAGGAAGCTCGCGGTGGGGGCGAAGACCTGGATGTCCCCGGTCCAGCCGAGGCGTTCGTCGCGCTGCGGGCAGTCGGTGGGGATGTCGACGAAATTGCCTCGCATGCTCCACAGGACGTTCTCGTGGAGCCGGTTGACCAGGGGGTCGCTGCACTCGAACCAGCCTGTGCGGACCATGTCCGTGTGGTGGACCCGCGCTGTGACGGCGTCGCCGGTCAGCTCTCCCGGCCAGCCGCTGACCTCGGCGTAGCGGAAGCCGTGCAGGGTGAAACGCGGCTCCCAGGACTGTTCTCCCGAGCCGTCCAGGATGTAGGTGTCGGTGGCGGCCGCGAGACGCAGTGGACGGGTGGCGAGCTCCCCGTCCTGGAGGACTTCGGCGTGGCGCAGGGTGACGGTGCAGCCGGCGGGGCCGTCGACGGTGATGCGCAGGCGGCCGACGAGGTTCTGCCCGAAGTCGAGGACGTACCGGCCCTCGTCCTTGGCCGTGATGGTGACGGGGTGCACTTCTTCGGTGCAGCGCACCGGCGGCCCCTTGGGGGCGACGAGGGTCCGTGGGTCACGGCTGCCGGTGGCGACGGTCCCAGGCGCCGGTCCGGTCCCCGTGCGGGGTGGACCAGCGGGGGGTCGTGCAGGCGGGCGTCGAAGGTCTCGCCGTCGTACAGGCCGCTGAAGAGGATCGGGCCGGTGGAGGCCTGCCAGGTGGGGTCGGTGGCGACGACGGTGGTGGTGCCGTCGTCGTGCGTCACTTCGAGCTGGGCGATGAGGGACTGATCGGTGCCGTAGAGGTTGCGGTGGCCGCCGTCGAAGCCGAAGCGGCCGCGGTACCAGCCGTCGGCGAGCCAGGCCCCGATGGTGTTGGCGCCTTGAGCGAGGAGCGAGGTGACGTCGTAGGTGTAGTAGCGCAGGCGCCGGCCGTACACGGTCCGGCCGGGAGCGACGGTGTCGTCACCGACCGGCGCCTGCGGCGGACCGCGGCACCGCCGTGATGCGGGCGGTCACCTCGGCCGCTGGGCTGGACGGGACTCGGCGAGTACTGGGAGTCCAGCAGCCGCACGCGCAACCACGAGATGTTCGGCTCCGTCGGCCAGTGGATGTACGAGGACCTCGCCGGAACCCAGGCCACGGCCCCCGGTTACCAGCAGATCGCCATCAGGCCGCTGATCACGGCCGGCCAGGGCATCGACAGCGCATCGACCTCCTACCGGTCCGTCAACGGCAAGATCACCTCGTCGTGGTCCCAGAACTCCTCACGGATCACCTTGAAGGTCACCGTCCCCGCCAACACCACCGCGAAGATCTACGTCCCGGCCACCGACCCGGCAGCCGTCCAGGAGAGCGGTACCGGCAAGACCTACACCGCCGCCAAGGCCCCCGGAGTCAAGCTCACCGGCACCCAGGGCGACGCGGTCGTCTACACCGTCGGCTCCGGCACCTACACCTTCACCACGTCCCAGAACCGGTAACCAACACCCGTTGCAGGGCGCTCACACGCGCAACAACTCAGTACGGCCGGGACGCGAGCGTCCCGGCCGTACGTTCGCTCGGCTACGACCATCCGTCCGGACTCACCGCACCGCCTCACACGAGATCACCGAGCCGGCGTCGATGCACCACTCCAGCGGACGCGACCGGCCCATGCGGCCCGCACACTTGCGATATCGACAGCCGGCGACGACCGACCGCGAGACGGGATGATGTCACCGTCGGATGCTGGGCCGTTCTGCCGGACCGGGATGACGTCGCCGGCCGGCCTGCCTCGCTTCGCTCCTGCGGTTACCGCAGTCTCCTGCCACCTCACCCCGTCTCGGAAATCAACGATTTAGGATAGTTCATGTCGGAATTCCGGCCGCCCTGAGCGCCGGTGTACAGGGTGCTCGGGGTGTCTTCCCTGTGACTCATACCGACATGGCGACATCGTGATCAAGACATTCCGCACTGACCTCATACCCCCCAGTGAGCGGGCGGCGTACTGGACGGAAGCCGTCCATCAAGCGATCACCCGACTGCAGATCCGACCTGACAGGGAGCGCGCGGTGCGCGGTGCCCTCTGGTCGGTCTCGCTGGGCACCATCCGCCTGCACCACGTGGAGGCGAGCCCCCAGCAGATGGCCCGCACGCGCGGGATCATCGCCAACGACTCCAGCGGCACGCTCATCGTCAGCCTGCAAGCGGCGGGCAGGAGTGTCGTGACGCAAGACGGACGGGAAACGCTTCTGTCGCCGGGGGACTTGGTACTCATCGACTCCCGACGGCCCTTCTTCCGGGACTTCCTCGGCAGTTTCCGCCAGAACATCGCGGCCGTCCCTCTCGAGATGCTGGACGTCCCCGACTCGGATCTGGCCCGCGTCACCGGCCGGGTGTTCCCCGCCACGCACCATGTCGGGGGGATCCTCGCTTCCTACGTCAGCAGGATCGCCGCGGCCGCGGAGTCCCACGCCTGCCTGTCGGGCACAAAACGGTATCTGGAGCAGGGAATGGTCGACGTGCTCACCGCGCTGGTCGCACATGAAGGGCGGCTCGGCGCGGATGTCTCACCGACCGCTGAGGAAACGCTGCGGCTGCTGATCCGCGAATACATCAGGAACCACTTGAACCGGCCCGACCTGTCCGTGACCGTGATCGCGGCCGCACACCACGTCTCCGTACGCTACCTGCACAAATTGTTCGAGGGCGAGGCCATGAGCGTCAGCCGGTGGATCCACCATCAACGCCTCGAGGCCTGCCGCGAAGACCTCTCACGCCCCGATCTGGCGGGCGTGCCGGTGGCGACGATCGCGCAGCGATGGGGCTTCGGCAGCCCCGCGCACTTCAGCCGGGCCTTCCGCGCCACGTACGGCATCTCCCCGGTCGAGTGGCGCCGTATGACCAGGAACGAGAAATCCGGACCGCATCGGCGATGACTCCGCGGCTGCTCCGCTCGGCATCACCGCCACGGCACGGACCCGGCGTCGTCATCCGACGGATCCGGGCCCGCGGGGCGGGGGAGCATCGGCCCGCCACCTTCCAGATGGCGGGCCAGCGCGATCATCGCGAGGTCGTCGGCCGGCAGGGCGCCGCAATGCGCGACGATGTCGTCCAAAATCTCCGCCAGGACGTTGTGGAGGTGACCTTCGCAGCACCGGCGCCGGTCGTGCCATGTCCACGTGGCGGCACGTTCGAGCAACGGAAAGCAGACCCCACTGCAGTCACGAGCCTCGATGAGCCCATCCGTGTACAGCAACAGCGTGTCTTGCGGGCCGAGTTCAAAGACGCTCTCGCTGGAGCCGGCGTCACACAGCGTGGTCAGCCCGAGCGGGAGGCAAGGCGTCCCGGCGAGCAACACCGGCTCTCCCCGACGTGCCCGCACCGGGGGTGGATGCCCGAAGCTGACCATGCGGACGACCGACTCCCCGTCGGGCACTTCCAGAATCAGCACGGTCGCGAAGTCCTCACCCACGTCGGAGCGGGTGCCGTCGTCGGCGTCGGCAAGGTGCCGGAGGTAACTCTCCTCCAGGCGGCAGGACACCTCCGTCAGGGAGACCGCCTGCGGTGCCCACTCACGGAAGGCCCCGAGGATGGCGATGACGTCGAGGAACGAGGGAAGTCCGCTCCCTCGTACGTCACCGATGATGATGCGGGTCGCCGTGTCGGACCGGGCGACCGCGTAGAGATCCCCACCCACTCGAGCGGGTCCACCACGAGCACGGTAGACGGAAGCGAGGTGCAGGCCGCCGATGCGCGGGGGCAGCGGCCGCAGCAGGACACGCTCCACGGCGTCGGACACGGCACGTGCACCCGCCACCCGTCGGCGGTACAGGCGCAGGAGCCGGCCGCATGCCACGGCCGCTGCCGGCGCGGTGACCAGTTGCACGACGTCACAGGCGACCCTCAGACGGAAGCACAACGACACCGCCGCACAGATCGTCAGGACACTCAGCAGTGAACCCGCGACGAGCACGAGCTGTTCGACGGAACTCTCCGCACATTGCTCAAGATCGGCCATGCTGCCCACTCCTTCCATCGCGCACGTCCGGACGGCCGGGCAGCGGCGGCCGCCGTGGCCGGCCGCTCACCGGAGGTCCGGAGAGGGACGAGCCCCGACCGTAAGAGAGTCGGACCCACGGATGTTGCGCGGTTGCGCACGACCTGTTGACCGAGCGCGCATACCGAACCGGGCGCGCGCCGGATGCCGGACCGTTGCCCAGACTGGGGTGCCGCCGACGGGGCGGCCGGTGGGCTCTCCGACGCCGGTCGGCCCGCCTGCCCAGCTGCGGGCCGACATGCACCGCCCACACCGGGAGCTCCCCGTCGCTGGAGCCTGAGTGTCCGGCCGCACGGCGGGCGGAGGGGCGGTGTCAGACCTGTGCGCGAGGATGCGAGGCATGACGACAGTAATGCCCGCTCCGTTCGCCGACCGCGCCGCGTATCACTCCGCCGTCGAGGAGGCACTGGCGGCGTGCGCCGCCTACTACGGCGACGGGACCAGCCCGCTCGACGATGCCGCCTACGACGTCCTGGCCGGCCGCATCCGGGCCTACGAGCTGGAGCACCCCGGCGACGTCCGGGAGGACTCCCCCACCGGCAAGGTCGGCGGCGGCGCGGCCCCCACCGGCGACGTCGCCCACACGGTGCCGATGTTGTCGTTGGACAACGTCTTCAGCGGCGAGGAACTCGCCAAGTGGGACGCCTCGCTCACGCGACGCCTCGGCGCCCCGGCGGCAGGTGGTTACGTCGCGGAACCCAAGCTGGACGGCGCCGCGATCGCCGCCCGCTACGTGGACGGGCGCCTGGTCCAGCTCGTCACCCGCGGCGACGGAGCCTTCGGCGAGGACATCTCGCACGCGATCGGCTCCATCGTCGGTCTTCCGCGGGACTTGAGCACACTCGCCACGTTCGAGGTCCGCGGCGAGGTCCTTCTGACCCGGGAGCAGTTCCTGGCGGCCAACGCGATCCGGCAGGCTCACGGGGCGAAGGTCTTCTCCAACCCCCGCAACGGCACGGCCGGCACGCTGCGGGCCAAGGACAGGCCGTACGTCATCGAGACGACGTTCTACGCCTACGGCGTGGTCGGGCCGGCCGGCGACACGTACGAAGAGATGATGGCTGCGGTCGCCGCCACCGGGGTGCAGACCACGGCGGCAACTGCCGCGGGTCTGCGGGTGCTCGCCACCGTGGCGGAAGTCCAGCAGCGCGTCGAGGAGATCGCGGCCCTGCGCGCGGAGCTTCCCTTCCACATCGACGGCGTCGTCATCAAGGCCAACGCGGTCGCCGAGCAGGAGAAAGCCGGACTCGCCACCCGCCATCCGCACTGGGCGACGGCCTACAAGCTGCCCCCGACCGTGTCACGGTCCAAACTCCTGGCCGTGGAATGGAACGTCGGCCGCACCGGCGTCATCGCCCCACGGGCCGTGCTGGAGCCGGTTGAGGTGGACGGCAGTGTCGTGCAGTACGCGACGCTGCACAACCCACGGTTCATCCGCGACAGCGGTCTCATGATCGGCGACACGGTCGGGGTGTTCAAAGCGGGCGACATCATCCCGCGCGTGGAAGCCCCGGTGGTGGAACTCCGCACCGGCGAGGAGACGCCGATCGTGCTGCCCGACGCCTGTCCGAAGTGCGGCGGCGAGATCGACAGTTCGGGTGAGCGGTGGGAGTGCGCGAGCGGCGCCGGCGGGGGCTGCGGGCTGCTCGCCGCCCTGCGGTATGCCGTCGGCCGCGACCAGCTCGACATCGACGGCCTGGGCGTCACCTACATCGAGGCCATGGTCGACAGCGGCGCGGTCGCCGACGTCGGCGACCTGTTCACCCTCAGCCGCGAGCAGTTGATCGACGCCACCCGCAGCGAAAAGCGGGCCGACACCGTGCTGGCCCAGATCGAGGCGGCCAAGACCAAACCTCTCAACCGTGTCTTCTGCGCTCTCGGTGTGGTCCGCACCGGCCGCACGCTGTCACGGGAGATCGCACGGTACTTCGGCACCATGGACGCGATCCGCGCAGCGGACGCCGATGCTCTCGCCGCGGTGCCGAAGCTGCCGGGCGCCAACTCCGCGAAAATCGCCGCGCACATCAACGCGTTGGGGCCGGTCATCGACAAGCTCGTCGGCGCGGGCGTGAACATGGCCGAGCCCATCGTTGCCACCGCGGAGGGCGGCCCGCTCACCGGCGAGGTCGTGGTGATCACCGGTGGGATGCACGGCCCGTTGTCGGGACGGAACCGCACCGAGATGAACGACCTCGTCAGCCAGGCCGGTGGTACCTCGTCCGGCACCGTGTCGAGGAAGACGACCATCCTGGTGGCCGGCGAGGGAGCCGGATCGAAGCTCAAAAAGGCTCAAGAGCTCGGTACCAGGGTCCTCAACGAGGTGGAGTTCGCGGACCTCATAGCCGACTACCTCACGTAGGTCGGGGGCCGGTACACCTGCTGACGGGCTTCAGCGCGGGCCGAGTCGCCACAAGGCAGATGAGACGGACACCGGATTCATCGTCCCCGGCAGTCGCGCAGTCGCGCAGGCCGTCCGGCCTCAGCAGGCCGATGCCGGGGCGGACCTCCAGGGCTCGCGAGCGTGTTCGATCGCGCTCGCCTTCACGACTGCGGTGGCCTTTTCAGCCGGCTGTGCGCGAGCCGGGCTGAGGAAGACCTCGGCCATAGGCGGGCGGCGATGGCCGGTTGACACTCCCGGCCCCACTGATGACTCGGGCCCACACCGCATCGTGTGCGTCTGCGGCCGACACGAAGTCCTCCCGGTCGACGCCATCGCGCTGTCGCCTTCCATGATCTGCGCTAGCACAGCCGTGGGCGCGCCGGTGGTGCTTCCGTGCGCCCCATCCCTCATTCGGGTGGTGAATGGCATCATTGCTGCTCATGACGCCCGGGCCTGCCTTCCGTCTCGCACGTGCCGCGGTGTTCGCGGCCGTGTGTGTCGCGGTGACGGGTCTTGGACATGCGCTGATGTCGCGGTCGGTTCCGGGCTGGGCGGTGGGGTACGCATTCGCCGCGACGACCGCCGGCGCGTGGTGGCTCGCGGGTCGGCGTGAGCGCGGCGCGGCAGTGGTGACGGTCGCGACCGTGGTGACCCAATGCGCCTTGCACGGCTGGTTCCGCCTCGCCCAGGCCTTCGCCGCCGCTCCGTCGGGTGTCGGGGACGGTGCTGTCGGCCATCAGGTTGCGGGCTCCGCGGAAGCGATGCCCATGAGCAGCGCCGCGATGAGTGGCTGGTCGCCTGGCATGTTCGGCGCGCACGCCCTCGCGGCGGTGCTGTGCGGCCTGTGGCTGTGGCGCGGTGAGGCTGCTGCCTTCCGGCTGGGCCGTTCCTTGGCCGCGTTCGTCTTCACTCCATTGCGCGGGGCCTTCCTCGTCCATGTCGTCGTCAGCCCACCGGCCCCGGCGACGCGAGTGTCCCTTCACGCCCCCTCGCGGCTGTCTCAGCAGGCGGCCCTGTGGCACGGCGTCACACGGCGCGGCCCGCCGCGGCCGGCGATGTGCTCCTGACCGTCCGTCTCGCTGACATGCGATGACGGGCGCAGTGCGGTGTGCCCGCACGCCGTACCGCCGTTGAGGCGGACACCATCGTCGGCTTCGTGAGCGCCCGCGTCCTGTGCGCCGGGCGCCGATTGGGGATGCACCCATGTCATCGACACAAGAAGAAGCGTCAAGAGACAACGCCCTCATAGCGGCATCGGCTGCTCCGGGAAGCGGTCCGGAACAACGGGGCCGATCGTGGAAGGGGGTACGGGCGCTGCTCGTGCGGTTGCACTTCCACGCGGGTGTGTTCGTCGCCCCGTTCCTGCTGGTGGCCGCTCTGACGGGCCTGGCCTACACCTTCACACCCCAGCTCGACCAGCTCGTGTACGGCGATCAGCTCGGCGTGGCGAAGGTGGGGGACGCAACGCGCCCGCTCGCGGAACAGATCGCCGCGGCCCGGAAGTCCCACCCTGAGGGCACCTTGTCCTCGGTGATCACGCCGCCCGGGCCGGAGGACACCACGCGGGTGGTCCTGTCGCTGCCGGAACTGGGCGAGAACCAGCGCACGGTGTTCGTCGACCCCTACACCGCCGAGGTCAAGGGGGCGCTGACCACGTGGTACGGCTCCACCCCGCTGACGACGTGGCTGGACGACCTGCACCGCAATCTGCACCTGGGCGAGACCGGCCGCCTCTATTCGGAGGTTGCCGCCAGCTGGCTGTGGGTGATCGTCGCCGGAGGGCTCGTCCTGTGGCTCGGACGCGCCCGCGGGCAGCGCGCCAAGTCGGCACGCGGTGTGCTGCTGCCCGACCGCTCCGCAGGCGGAGTGCGGCGTACGCGCAGTTGGCACGCCGCCACCGGCGTATGGCTCGCCGTCGGTCTGCTCGGTCTCAGCGCCACCGGCCTGACCTGGTCCCACTACGCCGGTGCCCGGTTCGGGGAATTGCTGAACGCGGCGAAGGGGCACGCGCCCGCGCTGGTCACCGCCCTGCCCGGCGGTACCGGCGCCGGCAAGGGCGAGCCTGCGGGGCACGCCGGACACGGCACGGGCGCCGGCGCGGCGACGGCCGACCCCGCAGCCTTCGACGCGGTCCTCACGGTCGCCCGCGAGGCCGGCCTCGGTGGCCGGGTGGAGCTGACGCCGCCCGCCGATGCGACGAGTGCGTGGACCGTGGCGCAGGACGACGACCTCTGGCCGGTCCACTACGACCAGGTAGCCGTCGACGCCGCCAAGGGCAAGGTCACCTCGGAGAGCCGTTGGGCCGACTACCCGGTCCTGGCCAAGCTCAGCAAACTCGGCGTCCAGGGCCACATGGGCCTGCTGTTCGGCATCGTCAACCAGATCCTGCTGGCGCTGATCGCGGTCGGCCTGATCTCCGTCATCGTGTGGGGCTACCGCATGTGGTGGCAGCGCCGCCCCACGCGTGACGGCCGCACGGCGGCCCTCGGGAAGGCCCCCGCACGAGGAACGTGGCGACAACTCCCGCTGCCGGTGCTGATCATCGGCGTCCCGGCCGTCGCCGCGCTCGGCTGGGCCCTGCCCCTGCTGGGCATCACGCTGATCGCGTTCCTCTTCTACGACATCGTGTTCGGGCTCTACTTGCGGCGTCCCGCCGCCTGACGTCGCGGCAGAAGAGGGGACGGGGGCTGCCTCCGGTCGGGCACACCACTGTGCCCGACCGGAGGCCACCGAAAGAACGTCAGACGCTCCCCGCAGTTCGCGCCGCCCAGCGATCCTCGACCTTGGCGACGCGCCAGTACGCGATCGCGACGGCCCACACGACGACGAAGAGGCCAACGATCACGTAGCCGACGTTGTCGAGATCGAGGCCGGCGACCCAGCCGGTGAGCCCGTCCGTCATGTCGAGCTTGTCGTGCAGGACCCCGACCAGTTCGATGGTGCCGATGACGAAGGCGACGGCGATGGACAGACCGGTGATGGTGAGGTTGTAGTAGACCTTGCGCACGGGGTTGGAGAACGCCCACTGGTAGGCGAAGTTCATGAAGGTCCCGTCGAGGGTGTCGAACAGGCTCATCCCGGCGGCGAACAGCAGCGGCAGGCACAGGATCGCGTACCAGGGCAGACCGGCGGCGGCTCCGCTGCCCGCCATCACCATCAGCGCGACCTCGGTGGCGGTGTCGAACCCGAGCCCGAAGAGGAAGCCGAGTGGGTACATCTGCCCGGGACGGGTGATGGAGCGGGTGAGCCTGCCGAGTACGCGGTTCATGAACCCCCTGGATTCCAGGTGGGTTTCGAGCTCCCGTTCGTCGAAGAAGCCCGTACGCATCTTCTTGAAGACCCGCAGTATGCCCAGTAGGGCGACGAGGTTCAGCAGGGCGATGAGATAGAGGAACGTGCCGGAAACGGTGGTTCCGACCACACCCAGCGCCTGGTGCGTTCCGGAGTCCTCGTCCGCCAGGGTGCCTGCCAGACGGGCACCGCCGGCGACGAGCGCCGCCAGGGCCACCACGACGCTGGAGTGCCCGAGGGCGAACCAGAAGCCCACGGAGACCGGGCGTTTGCCGTCCGCCATGAGCTTGCGCGTGGTGTTGTCGATGGCGGCGATGTGGTCGGCGTCGAAGGCGTGCCGCATTCCCAGGGTGTAGGCGGTGATACCGAGGCCGAGACCGAAAGCCTCGGAACCGACCCGGTAGTCGTTCGGTATCACCAGCAGGAACAGCACACCGAAAGCGACGACGTGCAATGCGGCGATCACGGCCATCAGGCCCGCGGTGCGGAGCGTGTCCTCGCGCCGCCAGCGGAACGGGCCGGCGAACGGGGCAGATGGGGGCAGGGTCATGCGGTCACGCTCCAGCACCTCGTGGATCAACTCGTGAGATGCCGCGGCCGGTCTCCTGGCTTACGGGCGAAGCGCGCCCGCCCCTGCCTTCCCGGCCTGTGAGGACCAGTGGCACCGCCGAAGCGGGAGGGGGCGGGAACTACCCGATCACAGTGGCGAGGGCCGCCCCGGACTGAGCCTTCCATCGGCTGTCACCGGTCTTCCCGAGCACCACGGCGCCATCACCCTAGGAGCGCGGGCACTCCGCCTGCAAGGCTGCACAGGTGCAGAGACGCACAGGTATTCAAGATCACATCCCGGGCTGCCAGGATGGCGCCCATGCACCTTGTTCCCGCCGAGCGGGCGGGCCACCGAACCATCGACGGCCACCGTGTCTGCGACGCTGTCGCCGCCATTGGAGAACCTGGGCATGTGCGGGCCTGGGCGGATCGCTTCTCGCTGCTCGCCGATCCAGGCCGTCTCGCGCTGCTGCTGGCTCTCCGGACGGCGGGGCCGATCGCGGTCACGGACCTGGCGGTCGCCACGGGCATGACGGACACGGCGGTCTCCCAGGCCCTGCGGCTGCTGCGGGCCGCCGGCATCGTCACCGGTGACCGGCAGGGCCGGATCGTCCGCTACCGCATCGTGGACGAGATGACCGGGCAACTGCTGGGACACTGCGCGGCGCCTCAAGGAGACGGGGCCGCCGACATGTGACGTTCCCATCGCCCGCCGGTCGACGATGAGCTGGTTGACACCCGGCGCCCGCGAGACGCCTTTGACGGGTGAACGAGAGCCTGCGGCGACATGGTGGACCGGGGTCGGGACGGGCAGGTGAGCCCGGCGGGCCCGCTTGCCCCGCACACCGTGCGAGCGGGGCCGGACGCGCGGGAGCCGTCAGGCGCCGGAGGCGGTCTACGCGGCGGTGAGGCATGCCCCAATGCCTCTACACCGATCGCGCACTCCTGCCCAACTTGTCCACGTGTCCTTTCCCGTGTTCGATCCCACACCTGCTTGAGGTCGGTCCGTGGGAGGAAAGGGTCAAGAGTGGGACGGCGGCCAGCTACCTCGTCTTGAATTCGACCTTGCCTGCGCTCATCCGAAAACTGCCACTGGAGTACAGCATCGGCCGGGCCTCCACGTGATTCCCGCTGTACTTCTCAACATGCCGAATCTCAATGCCACCAGGGGCGGTGAAGTCGATCAACGCAATAGCAACCCAGTAAGACAGGTTGCGATTATTGAACAGCGGTACTGTGACAGTCGAGCCCCGCCCATCGGTTACAACTGCCCGGGCACCATACGACTTGAACGAGCCGACACCATTCTCAACCGCACTGTACGCGCAGATGAGAACATATCCCTGCAGGTCGGGACGCCGGATCGTGATGGTCTCCCGCCCCGGCCTCCGGGAATCGCCATCTAGGGCGATGAATGGCGGAGCCATGAGCGATCCCAAATTCCGGTAATAAATCACCTGTTCGGATTTGCTCGGCTTGGCACCCTTGGGCGTCACCAGACTCCGCGGAACATGCAACGCGTAGAGATCCAGATCGGCCCCGGCCCTCCGTCTGGCATCACTGCCTCCGTTCCATTCGAGCATGGCCGTTACAGCGAGGCTTGGATCTTCCTTTCTCATGTTGATCGTTGCCTGGCCACCCTTGGTGAGCACAACCCGTCCCAGAGGGCCCGGCGGGGGCAGCGGTGTCACCGGCGGCCGTTGCAGTGCAGCGGACGGAACGGCAGGGGCGCGAACCGGCTGGGCACTTGTCGCATGGTGCGACGTGCTCGGCGACTCAGGTGGCGTTGCAGCCACAGCGGCCGAGGCGGGGCCAGGGTCGTCCACGACGATCCCGAAATCCCCGGCCAGACCCGCCAACCCGGTGTCCCAGCCCTGCCCCACGGCACGAACCTTCCAGGAGCCGGCACGGCGGTAGAACTCGACCACAACCGCGACCGTCTCCCGGTTTGCGAGGGGCGGTGGCGCAAACATAATGCGGCCGTCTCCGCAGTCGACCACCGCGCGCGGGGTACTGCTCGCATCGAAGTGCGGAGCCGAACATTGCGGGTCAATGCTGGCCACTACAGCGATTCGATCAACTGAGCCGGGTACCGCAGCCAGGTCAGCAGCGATGGTTTGACCTGCAAGACTCACACCGTCCTGAGAGCGGTGGTTGTAGAAGACCAGGTCCTCATCTGTCCGCACTTTGCCATCCTGGGCCAAGAGAACAGCTGAAACATCAATGCCCGTCGTCGGCGTAGTGACGGTGACTTGGCAGGTGTTGCCCAGCAAGGGAGCATTCCCGCCCTTAGTGAGGTTCGTGATCATTCGTGGCCTCCCAGAGTGCTTCACCCATGGTGGTCCGTAGAGCCGATTCGCGCCGGGAAACGGCTGATGTTCCTCGACTGAATCCACGTACCGAGGGGCAACCGGTGGCGGTGTGCCTGAGGGCCGTTGCGGCTAGGACGCGAGCGTGGCCTGCAAGCTTCCGCAGCAGTAGGGCCTCAGCGCTGTCCCGTATAAGCATGTGACCTGTGGTTTTGCCGGACGGGACGGTCGCTGGGTGGAGCCGAAGCGATTGGACAAGTGCCCGTTGCACGGGGCCGGGGCGCGTCCTGATTACCTGGTCGGGCGGCGTCTCGAACGAGTGCTTGCGTCGTGGCACTTGTACAGCACGGTGCCCCTGACCGGCCCGCTGGATCTGTGGCTGATCGACAGCGAGGAGGCCGCCACCCACGTGACGCCGGGATCGGACTGGTGCCTGATCGTAGAGACATCAGCCCCCAGTGAGGGATACGAGATGGCGGAGTCCGGCCGCGTCGAGGTGGCGCCGATTCACAGCGAGGCCCCGTTCGCAGACCATCTCGGTGAGACGATCTTGGGGGTACACAACGAAGCGGACCCGGATACCGGCCGGCGCGCGCTTGAGCTCACCTTCGAGGCCGGCCGTGTCCGGTGCGAGACCTGGTCCGGGGATCTGCGACTGTCCAGCAAGTGATCAGTGCACCAGTACCGGCGGAAACCGTGTGAGGATCCCGCAGAGACGGCGTACACCGCGCCGTGGTCGGCATCGCACGGATGCACAACCCCCTCCTCGCCGCGTGAGTCGTCCGTCTGGAAGGCGGCACTCGCGGCCCACCCTGCCGAAGATCCTTTACGGGACAGCCCTCAGAAGGCGTCCGCCACCGCAGGGGCCGCCTACAGTCGTCGGATGCGCATCGTCTCCCTGCTCCCGGCCGCGACCGACATCGTGGCCGAACTCGGCCTGGCCGCGCAGTTGGCCGGGCGGACACACGAGTGCGACTGGCCGCCCGAGGCAGTTGCCTCCGTACCCGTCGTCACCGGTGCCGCCTTTACGCCGGACGACATGAGCAGCAGGGAGATCTCGGACGCCGTCGGAGGCGCCGCTCACTCCGGCTCCTCCCTCTACACCCTGGACAGCGCGGCGTTGGCGGCCGCCGAGCCCGACGTCGTGCTCACCCAGGACCTCTGCGAGGTCTGTGCCGTCTCCTATCAGCGGGTGAGCCAGGCGGTACGCGTCATGGACACCGGCACCCGGGTTCTGAGCCTGGAACCACGGACCCTGGGCGACGTGCTGGACTGCCTGGTCACGGTCGGCGATGTGCTCGGCGTCCGCGACCGGGCCGAAAGACGCCAGGCCGAACTTCGGCACCGCCTGGACCGGTGTCGCGCCTGACAGCCGATCGGCCGCGCCCTCGTGTCGTGGCGATCGAGTGGCTCGACCCCTTGTGGCCGGCGGGCCACTGGGTGCCGGAGCAGATCAGCCACGCCGGAGGCGAGGCCCTGCTGGCAGCACCCGGCGAGCACACCAAGCCCATGACCTGGGAAGCGGTCGTCGCGGCACGCCCCGATGTCGTCCTGGCCCTGCCGTGCGGCTTCTCGCCTGAGCGGACGCTGCGCGAACGAGAAGCGCTGACGGTGCTGCCTGGCTGGGCGGATCTGCCCGCCGTCCGGGCCGGCAGGGTGTGGGTTCTGGACGGCCCGGCCTACTTCAACCGCCCCGGCCCTCGCGTGGTGCGCGGTGCGGAAGTGCTCGCCCATGTGCTGCACGGCGTGCAGGCCGGGGCCGCGGTGACGTCGGCGGAGGCGCGGCCGTTCTAGACCCGTACTTCGCGGGTCGTTGATTCGTATGGTGTGACCGGTCCGGGAGTGTCCTGGGCCGGTCGTATGGCGTTGGTCGGGGTGTGTCGATGATTTCCCGGTCCCCGCGGCCACGGTCTGAGCGTCAGCGCCTTGAAGT